>JBLHHE010000089.1:0-7381 GCA_047616465.1 Alphaproteobacteria bacterium | reverse complement strand
TTTGCGCCTTTACGACGATCCCGACCGATTGGCCGAACGGCTGCCGACCCTGCGCCTGCTGACCCGCCCGGTCGGCGAATTGCAGGCTCTGGCCGAGCGGCTGATGCCAGTTCTCGCGCAACGGCTTCGCGACGGCTTTACGCTCGCCGGCGCACCGACCCGGGGCCAGATCGGCAGCGGCGCCCTGCCGGTCGAAAGCCTCGACAGTTTCGCCCTGACCGTTACCCCGGTAGCTAAGCGTGGCCGGGGCAGCGCGCTGAAACGCCTCACGGCGGGACTGCGCGACCTGCCGGTTCCGGTCGTCGGACGGGTCCACGAAGACGCACTTTGGCTCGACCTTCGTTGCCTCGACGACGAATCGGGTTTCGTTGCGCAATTATCTCTGTTGTCGATTACATGATCATGACCCCCCACCTAAATCTTCCCCCACAAGGGGGGAGGACTTTGAACCGAGGGTCGACCACCGGCGTAACTCCCTCCCCCTTGATGGGGGAGGGTTGGGGTGGGGGTGAGAATCACCGCTCCACAACGGTGACCGCATGATCATCGCCACCGCCGGCCATATCGACCATGGCAAGACGCTGCTGGTGAAGGCGCTCACCGGCACCGACGCCGACCGCCTGCCCGAGGAAAAGCAGCGCGGCATGACCATCGATTTGGGGTTCGCGTACCACCGGCTGGCCGACGGCACGGTGCTCGGTTTTATCGACGTGCCGGGCCACGAGCGCTTCATCGGCAATATGCTCGCCGGGGTGACAGGCATCGACTACGCGTTGCTGGTGGTCGCCGCCGATGACGGCCCCATGCCCCAGACCCGCGAACATCTCGCCATCCTCGACCTGCTTGGGGTGCGCTACGGTATGGTAGCCCTGACCAAGATCGACCGGGTCGAGCCGGCCCGGGTCGCCGAGGTTACCGCCGCCATCACCAACCTGTTGGCGCCCACCAGCCTGGCCGATGCACCTATTTTTCCCGTCTCCGCGATAACCGGCGATGGCATCGAGGCCCTGGCGGCGCATCTTTCGACGGTCGCCGGCGCGGCCAGAGATCGCCCGTCAAATGGCAATTTCCGCCTCGCCATCGACCGCGCTTTCACGGTCGCCGGCGCCGGCCTGGTCTCCACCGGCACGGTGTTTACCGGGCATGTCGAGGTAGGCTCGCATGTGTTCCTCGCCGAGTCCGGTCAGTCGGCGCGGGTGCGGGGAATTCATGCCAATAATCAAGAGGCCAGCCAGAGCGTCACCGGGCAACGCTGCGCGATCAACCTCGCCGGTATCGACAAGGAGATCGTAAAGCGCGGCGATTGGTTGGTCTCGTCACCCGATCTACGGCCGGTGCGCAAGATCGACACGGACTTGCTGGTGCTCGGAACCGAAGTGCGCCCGCTGCGTCATTGGACACCGGTGCATGTGCATCTGGGCGCCGCCGACGTAACCGGACGCATCGCCATTCTCGGCGCCGACCAGATCGCCCCCGGCGCCACCGCCCGCGCCCAACTGGTGCTCGACCATCCGATCGGCGCGGTCGCCCGCGACCGCTTCATCATCCGCGACCAGTCGGCCCAACGCACGCTGGGCGGCGGTCATGTCATCGACATTTTTCCGCCGGTGCGCGGCCGGGCGCGGCCCGACCGCCTGGCGATGCTCGACGCCCTCGACACGGACGATCACACCGCAGCGCTTACCGGCGCCCTAAATGTCGCTAGCGCGGGCCTCGACTTGCAACGGTTCGCCATCGCCCGAAACTTAACCAGCGACAAGCTGGCCGCGATCCTCGCGCCCAGCGACACCGTGGTCATCGGCCCGGCTCAGTCGCGCCTCGCCTTTTCCAAAGCATCCTGGCAGACCCTGCGCGAAGACACTCTGGCCGCCCTCGACCAGTTCCATGCGCAGCACGCCGACCGGCTGGGCCCGAGCGTTGCCCAGCTACGCCGCAGCCTGGGCCGTCATGTCGCCGAGGAAGCCTTCGCCGGTCTGGTCGACGCGCTGACCACGGACAAAACCATCGCCAGCGACGGCATGCTGCTGCACCGGCCGAGCCAAAAGCCGGTGCTGGCGCCGGAAGATGAAAAACTATGGGTCGAGATTTTGCCACGGCTCACCGAGACGCCACAGCAGCCGCCAGTGGTCCATGATCTGGCCGGCGAGATCGGCGTGCCACCAGACAAAGTTGCCCGCACCCTGCGCCGCGCGGCGGCGTTGGGCCTGGTGGTTCAGGCCAGCAAGAACCGGTTCTTCGAAAGCGGCGCGCTGGCCAATCTCGCCACCATATTCGAGGACGTGGCAAGTGAAGAGGCCGACGGGGTTGGCCCCGGCGCCTTCCGCGACCGCGCCGGCATGGGGCGCAATCTGGCTATCGAGGTGCTGGAGTTCTTCGACCGTACCGGCCTGTCGCGGCGCGAAGGCAATGTGCGCCGCCTGATCCGCCCGGCCCGCGAGGTGTTTCCGCGCGCCGACGGCTAACCGTCGGCCGCGCGTATCGCCTGCCACACTTTAAGCGGCGTCGCTGGGGTGTCGATGTGGCGGATGCCGTAAACCGACAGCGCATCGACGATGGCGTTTACCCCCGCCGACAGCGCGCCCACGGTGCCGGCCTCGCCGGCGCCTTTGACGCCCAGCGGGTTGGTCGGCGTCGGCGCGGGATTATCGTCGATCACGACCTGGCAGAAATCGTCGGCGCGCGGCATGCCGTAATCCATGAACGAGCCGGCTAGCACCTGTCCGGTTTTGGGGTCGTAGGTCTTGTCCTCCATCAGCACCTGGCCGATGCCCTGGGCGATGCCGCCCATGATCTGCCCCTTGAGCAGCAGCGGGTTGATGACGGTGCCCACATCGTCGATCACCCAGTAGCCGACAAGGTCGGTGACGCCGGTATCCGGGTCGATCTCGACTTCGCAGATATGGCAGCCATTGGGGAAATTTCCGGCGGGCGAGCGGTAGGTCGCGGTCTCGTAGAGGCCCGGCTCCATGTCTGCTGGTAATTTTTCCAGTTGGAATGCCGCTCTGGCCACATCATGGATGCCCAGCGCGCGGTCGGTGCCGGCAATGGTGAACTGGCCCTCGGCGAAATCGATATCGGCTTCCGCCGCTTCCAGCATGTGCGCCGCCAGTTTGCGCGCCTTGTCGATGACCTTGTCTGCGACCATGACCAGCGCGCTGCCGCTCATGGTGGTCGAGCGCGAGCCGCCGGTGCCGACCCCGAACGTCACCTTATCGGTATCGCCCTGGATGTAATTGACCAGACCGGGATCGATGCCGAGGCGGTCGGCGAGGATTTGCGTCTGGATGGTGGCATGGCCCTGGCCATGGGTTACCGAGCCCGAAACGATGGTCACCGCACCACCCGGATCGAAGCGAATTTCCGCCGTTTCCATCCCGGTATCAGCCGACTGCTCGATGGTGTTGGACATGCCGATGCCGCGCAGCTTTCCACGATTGCCGGCTTCCTCGCGACGCGCCTCGAAGCCGTCCCAGTCGGCCATCGTCATGGCGCGGTCCATGTTTTCCTCGAAATGGCCGCTGTCATAGGTATAGGTCAGAGCCGTCTTGTAGGGCATGGACGCGGGCGCAATGTAGTTACGGCGGCGCAGCTCGGCGGGATCGATGGCGAGTTTATCGGCGGCCAATTCGACCAGCCGCTCGATCATATAGGAGGCTTCGGGGCGTCCCGCGCCGCGATAGGGCGAGGTGCAGTGGGTGTTGGTCAGCATGCCGGACACCTGCACATGCGCCGCGGGAATAGTGTAGACGCCGACCGCCGTGCCGATATTGACCGCCGGCGGCAACGCCCCGCGAAACGATACAGCGGCGCCGAGATTGCCCCAGCTGCGGAACTTCGCGCCCAGGAAACGGCCCTCTTTGTCGAGCGCCAGGGCGGCATCGACAAAGTTATCTCGCGCATCGTCGTCGCTGATATGGCTTTCGCTGCGGTCGGCGAGCCATTTGACCGGCCGGCCGACCCGTTTGGCGGCCCACAGCATGAGGATCATTTCCGGATAGACCGAACCGCGCAGGCCGTAGCTGCCGCCGATATCGCCGGTCACCAGACGAAGCTGTGTCTCGGGAATTTTCAGACTGATCGCGGCAATGTCTTTGCGAAAAAAATAGGGCCGCTGAAAGCCGCAGTTGAGGGTGTAGCGCCCGGTGCCATGATCGTACTCGCCGACCACGCCGCGCGGCTCCAGAGCGTTGGCGGTCACCCGGTTGATGACCAGATGCTGCTCGACGATGTGGTCGGCTTTGGCAAACGCGGCCTCGGTCGCGGCGGCATCACCGGCCTCATAGAGATAAGCTTCGTTGCCGGGGCAATCGTCATAGAGCTGGGGCGCGCCCGGTTGGGCCGCCGCGTAGGCCGACACCACGGCGGGTAATGTTTCGTAGTCGACATCGACCAGTTCCGCAGCGTCCCTAGCCTGTTCCGCCGTCTCGGCGACGACGACCACCACCGGGTAGCCCACATTGCGCACCCGCTCGACGGCGATGGCCGGGCGGTCCGGCACGAACATCGGGCTGCCGTCGCGCTTTTTGTAAGGTGGCATCGACGGGATCGGGCCGAGATCGTCGGCGCGGTAGTCGGCGCCGGTCAGCACCGCATGAACGCCGGGTGCGGCCAGCGCCGCCGCCGTATCGATGGCTAGAATATCTGCATGGGCGTGGGGCGAACGGACGATGGCGGCATGGGTCTGACGCCCGAACACCATGTCGTCGAGAAAACGGCCCTGGCCGCGCAAAAGGCGCGGGTCTTCCAACCGCGTCACCGCCTGCCCGATCGAAAACTCACCCATGTTACGTACTCCCCGTCACAAAATTTCCAGCAGTGTAGGGCAAGCACGCCGGGCGGCAACACCCGCTACTTGCGGTTTCTTGAAGGTCACCCCCACCCGGAGGGAGGGGATAGTCGGATTACAAATTCGCCAAAACCCGCGCCATAATCGCTTCCGTGCCATTACTGCCGCCGGCCTCATAGGGCACGAGCGCGCCGTCGGCATAAGCCGCGCACACGGCAGCGTCGATCAAAGCGGCGGCTTCGCCGAACGGGCCGCCCTCCTGTTGGGTCGCCAGCCACTCGTACATCAGGACCAGTGACAAGATCATCGCCGTCGGGTTGGCCTTGCCGGTGCCGGCGATGTCGGGCGCGGTGCCATGACTGGGTTGGAACACCGCCGTGGTGTCGCCGATATCGGCCGACGGCGCCATGCCCATACCGCCGATCAGGCCGGCGCCCAGATCGGACAGGATATCGCCGAACATGTTCTCGGTGACGACGACGTCGTAATCCCACGGGTTGCGCACGAAATTGAGCGCCGCGGCATCGACATATTGGCGATCGGTTTCGATCTCCGGGAAGGCCTGCGCGCGCTCGTCGAAGATTTTGCGGAAGAACGCCATCGACTTGAAGACGTTGGCCTTGTCGACAAGAGTTAGCTTACCAGGATAGCCCGCCGCTTTTCGCTGTTCGGCAAGCCGGAACGAGAAGTCGAACAGGCGTTGCGACGTCGCCCGGGTGATCACCAGGCGATCCTCGGCCACGGCGTCACCTTCGACCGTACCCTCTTTCATGCGGGCGAACAGACCCTCGGTCGATTCGCGGACGATAACGAAATCCAACCCAGCCGCCCGCGCATCGCCCAAGGGGGTTGGCGCACCGGGCAGCAGGCGGATCGGGCGAACCCCAGCGTAGAGGCCGAAGATCATGCGCAGATCGATCTGGGGAATGATTTCGGTGCCGTCCGGGTAGCGCACATCGGGCAGGCCCATGGCGCCGAGCAACACACCATCGGCGTCCCCGATGGCCGCAATAACGTCATCGGGAAGCGCGCTGCCGGTTTTTAGATAGGTTCCGGCGCCGGCGTCGAGATGAACCAGATCGAGCGTGGCGCCCGGCACATGGCGCTGCACGGCGTCGAGGACGGTTAGCGCGCACTCCATGACTTCAGCGCCAATGCCATCACCCGGCAGAACAACGATGCGGGGGTTGCTATTCGCCATATAAAATTCCCGTTTGTCTTGGGTAATTGTCCCTTGTCTAGCCGAGGTGACAGTATGCGCGCCAGCCTCGCAACTCTGGGCATCGGAAAAGAAATTTTCCGATCGTCACTTCCGGGGGTTGCGCAAGCGGTACTGTCGGTCAAAATTACCGGCAAGCTACAGACGTCAAACGAGGAAATTGCCATGTCAGCTCCGATCACCGTGATTCATTACGAAGATGTCGATATCGAGCGCATGGAGGAAAAGGACGGATGGGCGATCTCCGAGTTTCGCCTGCCGATAACCGGAGCGGACGGCAGCGCAACGGCGGTGTTTCATTCGATCTTCCGGCCCGGCTCGACCCACGCCAAGCACCTGCACGATAATTGCGACGAGATCGCCGTGTATCTGAGCGGACACGGCGTCGTCGGCCAAAGCGACAGCCGCGCCGAAGTCACCAATGGTCACTGCCGGCTTATGCCCAGTGGCACGGAACATTTTTTCTATAACGAGACCGAGGAAGAAGACGCCGAGGTGATCGGCTTTTACGTCGGCGCGCCGACGGTGCCGGGCACCGGCTACAAATTTTGCGGCAACGCCAGTCCCGAAGATCTAGCGGCGCCCCGCAACGGCCTGAACGAAGGTATATTGGTGCGCCTGCAGGAAACCGGCGCCAGCGAGCCGGCCGACGATATCTGGTCCTCGGCAGAGGTACGCCTGCCCATCGGCACCCATAACGGCAGCGCCAATGCGTTGGTCAACGCGCGTTTCGCGCCGGGCGGCGGCTTGGCCCCGCACCGCAGCGATACTTGCGAACAGATCTATTACGTTGCCGCCGGCACCGGTGTTGCCGGTTCGGGCGACTACCAGTCGGCGCTGCGCAAAGGCAGCTTCGTCTTTGTGCCCAAGGGTGTGTCCTTTTGGCTGCGCAACGAAGACAGCGCGACGACATTGGAGGTTTTTAACGTCATGACCGGCGCCGGCAGCCTCGAAGAGGCTGGCTATGTCCGCAGCGACTGACGGTTAGGGCGGGCCGCTACCGGCGGGACTGGTGCCACACCCCGAACGTGACCATAGCGGCGGTAAAACCGAGGGGCGACACGATCACGGTCGTGATAAGCGGCCGCCAATACAATACGAACACCTCTGGCCCGCCAATGCTCAGGGTCACGGCAACCGTTACGATGGCGCCAATAACCGCAGAAATATAAGCTTCGCGCTGGGTATCATGCCACGGGATCGCACCGTCATGGATTTTGTAGCGCATCGCCATGAGAACCAGCATGACCACGAATATGACCGCGAACGGCAGCAAGAAGAAAACTAAGAAAATTTGGGTGGTAAAAAAGTTCAAGACATCAGCGATCGTCATATGACCCTCCAGGCTCCACAGCAATGGTGCGGTAACCCGCCCC
>JBLHHE010000088.1:0-7419 GCA_047616465.1 Alphaproteobacteria bacterium | reverse complement strand
GTGATCGATGTTTGGGCGCTGGCGGTGGGGGGGCTGGCTGTCGCGGCGGGCGCGGCGGCGAGCGTGGCGGTCGCAGCGTGGCGCCACCGAACCGCTGCGGGCGAGGCTTTGTCTTGCGACATATTCGTGCGGGCCTTGCCCCATGCGAGCGCCATAATCGACAGCACCGGCCGCGTACAATTTGCAAACGATAAGTTTCAGAAACTGTTACCCGATGCACGCCACGCGCCGCTCACGGCGCTGAAACGGCGGATCGGCGATGACGAAGCGGCGTCGGATTTCATCGGCGGCCTGATCGCCGCAGTGGCGTCGGGTCAGGGTGCGAGCGACGACGTAGATGTCGCCGATGATGGCTCGGGTCTCGAGGGACTTTGCGTGTCGGCGATTCCGTTGCCCGATCAAAGCGGTTTGGCGCTGTGGACCTTCGAGGACATTACCGCCCGGCGAACGGCGGAGGCCGGGGTGCGCCAGACCCAGGCGAACTTGGCCGAATTCGTCGCAACGGCGCCGGTCGGGTTCTATTCCGTCGATCAACAGGGCCGCTTTTTGCTGGTCAACGACGTGCTGGCGGCTTGGTTGGGCTACGCGCCGGGCGAAATCGAAGCGCAAGGTCTACGGTTGCACGACATTCTGGTCGCGCCGTCTGCCCAGACTCCCGCCTACCGTGTCGCCAGCGCTGTCGGCGCTGAAAAAAAAGAGGGGGCCGAACAGGCCGCGCAACTGCGCTGTCGGGATGGCGATCCGCTGCCGGTCGTCGTGGTCCAGGCGGAAAATCGCGAACCAGCCGGCGGTCTGCGCACCTCTAGCGTCGTGCGCCAAATGATGTCCCAACAGGGGACGCAACCGGTGCGTATTCATAGCGAGCATCGGTTCGAGCGTGTGTTCGATAATGCACCGGTCGGTGTCGTGCTGCTCGACCCCCACGGGCGGGTAACGGGATCGAATCCGGCCTGGCGGATGCTGGTGGCGCCGGACGAAGAAAGTTTGGCCGGACGTCCGATTACCGAATTCATTGACGCCGATGATGTGGCCAAGATCGAAAGCTGGCTTGAGCGCGTCGCCGATGACGCCGCACCGGTCGTGCCGCAGGACGTTACGCTGCGCACCAAGACCGCGATTGGCGCCCCCCGTATCGCGACGATGTATGTCAGCCGCGAGGAGGGTGCGCCGGGCGCTGGCGGTCTGATTGTACATTTCCACGAAGCGACCGAGCAGCGAAATTTGGAAGAACAGTTCGCGCAAAGTCAGAAAATGCAGGCGGTCGGGCAATTGGCCGGCGGTGTCGCTCACGATTTCAACAATCTGCTGACCGCGATGATCGGCTTTTGCGATCTGTTGCTGCTGCGCCACAGCCCCGGCGACCAGTCGTTCGGCGATATTATGCAGATTAAGCAAAACGCCAACCGCGCGGCACGTCTGGTGCGTCAGCTTTTGGCATTTTCGCGCCAGCAGACCCTGCAGCCGCGCGTCCTCAGCATTACCGATGTATTGGGCGATCTGACCAACCTGTTGCGCCGTCTGATCGGCGCCAATATCAATTTGAACATCACCCATGGCCGCGACCTGGGTCTGGTGCGGGTCGACCAGGGCCAACTGGAACAGGTCGTCATCAATTTGGCCGTTAACGCCCGCGATGCCATGCTCAATGGCGGCGCGTTGACGATTCGCACCTTTAACGAGTCGGTCATCGTCGAAACCCGGCGCGGCACCGAAGTCGTCATGCCCGGTGATTATGTGGCGATCGAAATCGCCGACAATGGCAGCGGTATTCCCCTGGACATTCAAGAGCGCATTTTCGAGCCGTTCTTCACCACCAAGGAAGTCGGCGCGGGTACGGGGCTGGGCCTGTCCACCGTCTACGGCATCGTCAAACAGACCGGCGGTCAGATATTCCTCGATAGTGCGCCGGGCGAGGGCGCCAGGTTCACCATCATGATTCCCCGCTACGTGGCTTCTGCGGCAGACGCGTCTGCCGAGGCGCGAAAAGCCCTCGTTTCGGAGGCGCCGGTGGCGGTCGACACGACGGGGGCGGGGACCGTGCTGCTGGTCGAAGACGAAGACGCCGTGCGGCTGTTCTCGGCGCGTGCATTGCGGGCCAAAGGCTACAAGGTACTGGAAGCGCGCACCGGTGAGGCGGCGCTCGAACTGCTCGGCGAGGTCGATGACCATATTGACCTCATGGTCACCGACGTGGTGATGCCGGAGATGGACGGGCCGACACTGATCGTGGAAATGCGCAAAAGCCGGCCCGATCTGCCGGTGATTTGCATATCGGGCTATGCCGAAGAAACCTTCCGCGACAAGCTCGGCGAAAGCGACGACATCCACTTCCTGCCCAAGCCGTTCAGCCTCGACCAGCTGGCCGGCAAGGTGAAGGATGTGATGAGCCTGCCGACCCCATCCTAGGGCGGCTATCGCGGCGACTCACTCTAGTGCCTTAGAGTCCGGCCCACCGGATGACGCACGTTCTTGCCGTTGACGTAAGTAGAACAAAAAAAGAACTTGTAAAATGGAACAAAAGAGGTACATTGGCTTTTCACCGGTGTACGAGTTCCGTTCCATTGCGGGTCATGCGGCACTGTGGAATAACAGGAGGAATACCTATGGCCACCTCGCTTCGCGTCGTTGAGAAGGAAAGTATGGAAGACAAAACCAAGGCGCTGGATGCCGCGCTGGGCCAGATTGAGCGGGCCTTCGGCAAGGGTTCGATCATGCGCCTGGGCGACGATCAGGCGGTTGAGATCGCGACGATTTCCACCGGCTCGCTGGGGCTCGATATCGCCCTGGGTATCGGCGGGATACCGCGCGGCCGGGTGGTTGAAATTTACGGGCCCGAGAGTTCCGGTAAGACCACATTGGCGCTGCATGTTATCGCCGAGTCGCAAAAAATAGGCGGCACCTGCGCCTTTATCGACGCCGAGCATGCGCTCGATCCGACCTATGCCCGCAAGCTGGGCGTTAATTTGGACGATCTGCTGATTTCCCAGCCCGATACCGGCGAGCAGGCGTTAGAGATCACCGATACTTTGGTTCGCTCCGGGGCGTTAGATATCCTGGTCATCGACAGTGTCGCGGCATTGGTGCCGCGGGCCGAGCTCGAGGGCGAGATGGGCGACAGTCTGCCCGGTCTGCACGCCCGCCTGATGAGCCAGGCGCTGCGCAAGCTGACCGGCTCGATTGCGAAATCCGACACCACGGTTATCTTTATCAATCAGATACGCCACAAGATCGGCGTGATGTTCGGCAGTCCCGAGACCACGACCGGCGGTAACGCGCTCAAATTCTATGCTTCGGTGCGCCTTGATATTCGCCGCATCGGTTCGATCAAGGAACGCGACGAGGTGGTCGGCAACCAGACCAAGGTCAAAGTGGTCAAGAACAAGCTGGCCCCGCCGTTTAAGGTGATCGAATTCGATATTATGTACGGCGCCGGCATTTCGAAGATGGGCGAGTTGATCGATTTGGGGGTTCAGGCTGGAATCATCGACAAGTCGGGCTCATGGTTTTCGTGCGGTGACGAGCGTATCGGCCAGGGCCGGGAAAATTCCAAAACCTTCCTTAAGGAGCATCCGGAACTCGCCGCGGATATTGAAAGCCGTATTCGTTCCAATGCGGGGCTGATATCCGAGGCCATGCTGGCGCCGGAAAAACTGGCCGAAGATGATGACGATGCAGGGGCCATCGCCGAGGGCGCCGACTGAACAAGTCGTAACTTTAATGAGAGTCGCTAATCCGTTTTAGCGGCACAAACAGCAAGCGGTGTCCCAGGGGGCGCCGCTTTCTTATGGGCTGTAGGACAACGGCCCTCTCGACAGGTATCGGGGCGCGGGGTAAAACGCCGGGCCGTCTTCGTGTTCCATAGATGCGGGTGCGGCGGCGCGCGAGAAACCTATGAACTCTAGCCCCGTGCTGGTGTTCACAGGCCCGAGTGCCGAGTTGACGTCCACAGACCTAATTTTCACCAGTCCAAGTTTTCAGATTATGGCAACGACTAGCGAAATCCGCTCTGCTTTCCTCGATTTCTTTGCCGGTCACGGTCATGAAATCGTCAGCTCGTCGCCTCTGGTGCCGCGCAACGATCCCACATTGCTGTTCACCAATGCCGGTATGGTGCAGTTCAAGAATGTCTTCACCGGCGCTGAAACGCGGCCCTACCAGCGCGCCACCACGTCGCAGAAATGCGTGCGCGCCGGTGGTAAGCACAATGATTTAGAGAATGTCGGCTACACCGCGCGCCATCACACTTTTTTCGAAATGCTCGGGAACTTTTCGTTCGGCGACTATTTCAAGGAAAACGCCATCGAGTTGGCGTGGAACTTGATGACCAAAGAGTATGGCCTGGCGGCTGAGCGTTTGCTGGTCACGGTATACGCCGATGACGATGAAGCGTTCGATTTGTGGCGGCGCATCGCCGGATTGCCCGATGAGCGCATCATCCGTATCGCCACCCACGATAATTTCTGGCAGATGGGCGATACCGGTCCGTGCGGTCCGTGTTCTGAAATCTTCTACGACCACGGCGATCATATCCCGGGAGGGCCTCCGGGCAGTCCCGACGAGGATGGCGACCGGTTTATCGAGATATGGAACCTGGTGTTCATGCAATATGAACAGCATGGGCCCGGCGACCGCGCGGATTTGCCCAAGCCCTCCATCGATACGGGCATGGGGCTGGAACGCCTCGCCGCGGTGCTCCAGGGCAAGCACGACAATTACGATATCGATCTCATGCGCGGCCTGATCGAGGCTTCGGCGGAGGCGTCGAATGTCGCCGCCGACGGCGATCAGGCGGTCAGCCACCGGGTCATCGCCGATCATTTGCGCGCCTGTTCCTTCCTGATCGCCGACGGCGTGTTGCCGTCGAACGAGGGACGCGGCTATGTGCTGCGGCGGATCATGCGCCGCGCCATGCGCCACGCCCATCTGTTGGGGTGCCAAGATCCCTTGATGCACCGTTTGGTGCCGGCGTTGGTGAGCGCCATGGGACAGGCCTTTGGCGAGCTTGGCCGGGCGCAGGCCTTGATCACGGAGACTTTTAAACTGGAAGAAGAGCGGTTCAAACAGACCCTCGATCGGGGGCTGCGCTTGCTCGACGAGGAGACCAACCGGCTCGGCGAAGGCCAGACCTTGTCGGGCGAGGTGGCGTTCCGCCTCTATGACACCTTTGGCTTTCCCCTCGATCTTACCGAGGACATCCTGCGCGGCCAGGGCCGTAGCGTCGATACTGCTGAGTTCAATGTGGCCATGGATCGCCAGCGCGCGGCGGCGCGCCAGGCCTGGTCCGGTTCCGGCGATGCGGCGACCGATGATATTTGGTTCGATGTCAGGGAAGACGTCGGGGCGAGCGAATTTCTGGGCTACGACACCGGCGTCGCCGAGGGCATAGTGGCGGCGATTGTGGTCGGCGGCGAGGTGGTCGAGCGTGCTGATGTCGGTGACGCGGTGGCGATTGTGTTGAACCAAACGCCGTTCTACGCCGAATCCGGCGGCCAGATGGGCGACACCGGTAGTCTGTTCAGCGCCGCCGGGGCGCAGCTCGCGGTGACCGACACCCAAAAGAAGCTGGGTTTACTGCATGTGCATTTCGGGACTATCGCCCATAAGCCGCTGGCGGTGGGCGATGTGGTCGAATTGCGCGTCGATGGGGCGCGCCGCGACCGGTTGCGGGCCAACCATTCGGCGACCCATCTTTTGCACCAGGCGTTGCGCCGCCGGCTGGGCGACCATGTGACCCAAAAGGGATCTTTGGTGGCGCCCGACCGCCTGCGTTTCGATATCAGCCAGCCCACCCCCATTTCCGCTGAGGATCTCGAAATCGTCGAAGATCTGGTGAACCAGCGCATTGCGGTTAACGCGCCGGTGGAAACGCTGCTGATGACCCCCGACACGGCGATCGAGGCGGGGGCGCTGGCCCTGTTCGGCGAAAAGTATGGCGATGAGGTGCGCGTGGTCTCGATGGGCGGGCCGGGCGGCGCGGATGAAGGTTCTGCAGGGCGTGCATTTTCGGTTGAGCTGTGTGGCGGCACCCATGTGCAACATACCGGCGATATTGGATTGTTCACCATCGTGTCGGAGGCTGGGGTTTCCGCCGGCGTGCGCCGGATCGAGGCGCTTACCGGCATCGATGCCCGCCGCTATCTGGCCGAGCGCGTGAGTTTGCTGAATTCGACCGCCGATATTTTGAAGGCTAGCCCCGCCGATGTGCCGGCACGGGTCGCACAATTGCTTGATGAGCGGCGCAAGCTTGAACGGGAATTGGCCGATACACGCCGCAAACTGGCGACCGGTGGATCTTCGAACAGCGACGCGGCGGGGGCCGATATTGGCGGCGTCACGTTTGTCGGGCGGGCGCTAGTGGATGTGCCGCCGCGCGAGCTTAAATCCATGGTCGACGATTTGAAGACACAAATTGGCTCGGGCATCGTCGCCGTGACCGATGCCTATGACGGCAAGGGCTCCATCGTCGTCGGCGTGACCGCCGATCTGGTAAAGCGGTTCAGCGCGGTAGATTTGGTGCGCGTCGGCGTCGACGAACTTGGCGGTAAGGGCGGCGGCGGGCGGCCCGATATGGCACAAGGCGGTGGCCCCGATGTGAGCAAGACTGAAGCCGCGTTGATGGCGATCGAGCGCCTGCTCAAAGAGCAATTGGCGCGATAACGACACGGGCGCGCCCCCCGGCGCGGGAAATGGGACGATCCATGCGTTTTGAAGGTACCGATACCTACGTAGTCACCGAAGACCTGCAGGTCGCGGTAAACGCGGCGATTACCTTGGAGCGGCCGTTGCTGGTCAAGGGCGAGCCGGGAACCGGTAAAACCGTTCTGGCGCACGAGATCGCCGCCGCGCTCGGCGCCCCGTTGATCGAATGGCACATTAAATCGACCACCAAGGCGCAGCACGGCCTGTACGAGTATGACGCCGTCGCCCGGTTGCGCGATGGCCAGCTTGGCGACGAGCGCGTGGGCGATATAAGCAACTACATTGGGCGTGGTAAATTGTGGGAGGCCTTCGATAGCGATGTCCGCCCGGTGGTGTTGATCGACGAAATCGACAAGGCGGATATCGAATTCCCGAACGATTTATTGCTCGAACTCGACCGCATGGAGTTCCACATCTACGAGACCAAGACCACCATTGTCGCCAAGAACCGGCCGATCGTGCTGATCACGTCGAACAATGAAAAGGAATTGCCCGACGCCTTTTTGCGCCGCTGCTTTTTCCACTACATCACCTTTCCCGACGACGAAACGATGCGCCGCATCGTCGATGTGCATTATCCCGACATCAAGAAAAACCTGCTGCGCGAGGCGTTACAGGTTTTCTACGATGTGCGCGATGTTCCCGGATTGAAGAAGAAACCCTCGACGTCGGAACTGCTGGATTGGCTAAAGCTGTTGGTTGCCGAAGATATCGATCCCG
>JBLHHE010000087.1:0-7448 GCA_047616465.1 Alphaproteobacteria bacterium | reverse complement strand
TGGGCCTCTTCATCGCGATGTACCGGGGGTACATCGCGCTGCCCACGGCGTTCGACGCCGTTGCCTGGCATTACCACGAAATGCTGTTCGGCTATGTTGCCGCCGTCCTTGCCGGATTTGCGCTGACCGCGATTCCCAACTGGACCGGGCGCTTGCCGCTGCAAGGCGCGCCGCTGCTCGGCCTGGTTCTATTGTGGCTTGCCGGGCGCGTAGCGGTCGCGGTCTCAGCGCTCATCGGCGTGTGGGCCGCGGCGGCGATCGACTTGTTGTTCCTGGCGGCGCTGGCCGCCGTTTTTTTGCGCGAGATCGTTGAGGGGCGGAACTGGCGCAATTTGCCGGTCGTGGGGGCGGTAATCCTGTTCTTCCTCTGCAACGTTCTGATCCATTACGAAGCTCTTGGCCTTATCGACAGCGGCGGCCGGGCACAGAAACTATCGATCGCTGTTCCCATCGTCCTCATCACGCTGATCGGCGGACGCATCATCCCCAGCTTCAGCCGCAATTGGCTGGCCAGACACGGCGCGCCGCGCCTTCCCAAGAGCTTTGGAACGTTCGACCACCTCACCCTTGTAGCGACATTGGGAACTCTTGCGTGGTGGGCGATCGCGCCGCTCGGTCCCGTTAGCGGCGGTTTGGCCGCTATCGCAGCTGCGCTCAATCTGGTCCGGCTTGTCCGCTGGCAGGGGCTGGCAACCCGGACCGAACCCCTGCTGTGGGCGATGCATCTTGGCTATTTGTGGATTCCTGCTGGGCTGGTCCTGCTGGCACTTGCGTCCTGGATGGAGAGCGTGTCTCACACCGGCGCGGTCCATGCCTTGACCGCGGGGGCTATCGGCACAATGACCCTGGCGGTCATGAGCCGCGCTACGCTGGGCCACACCGGCCAACCGCTGCACGCCGGCACGGGTTTGACACTCGCCTACCTTCTGGTGACCGCCGCCACGGTCTTGCGCATCGCTGCGTCACTGTGGGGAGGACTGTTCATGCCGCTGGTTTTGGCCGCCGCGGTGGCGTGGATCGCGGCGTTTCTGTTTTATCTCGGTGTGTGCGGCCCCGTTCTGGTGAAACGCCACTAGCCCCACCAAATTTCGTAACCTCTGACTTCTCGCGCCGCCCGGCTGGACCGGAGTTGGTTTTTTTCGGCAAAGCGCCGGTATTTCATATCCTCGGCCAGGATGTGGTGGCGCCACCAATTTTCCAGATAGGCAATCAGCTCGTCGCGGGATTCTGCCGGTGCTTGGGCCTGAGATTCGTCGTAAGAGGCAATCGTTTCCTGCATCCTGTCGATGAAATCGCGATGCTCATCGATGTGATCGCTGAGCAGGGGATATTTGCAGCTTCTCATGACCGCCTGCTCTCGGGCGAAATGAGTTTGCGCGTATCTGAGCAACCAATTCAGCGACCTTTTGACAGCCTCTTCGTCTGCAACATCTGTCCCGTGGGTCTCCAATTCATTGATAACCGCCAGTAATCCCTTGTGATCTTGATCGAGTTCCGGGACGCCCACGCTCATTTTGCGGGTCCATTTAATCGACGCCATGTGCAGTAACCTCCAATTTTGAATGTTAACCGGTTCACGGATCGATTTGATTGACCTGGATCAGCCGCAACAATAGGAAAAATTGATTTAAATCAATGACCTGACTATTTTGAGGTCCGACCATTTAACCGCTGAAAACCCTCTGGCGTGCACTGGGAGACGGAAAATGGCGGTCACAAACCTACAGCATGTGGGACTCGAAGTTCCCGATATCGATCGAGCACTATCATTCTATACCGACGCTGGGCTAGAGCGCCTGGAGCGAGGCAATAGCGGTGTCGCGCGATGCGCGGGACGCGACCAGGACCAGGTGGTCTTTGTCGAAGGCCCGAACCGAAAGCTGCACCATGTCTCGTTCGGGACAACCGAGTTCGGAATCGCCAAAATCGGCAAACGCTTGGAAGACGCCGGCCACACATTGCTCGACGCGCCGAACGAGACGCCTGAGCCGGGCATCTGGGTGCGCGATCCCGATGGCGTTCTGGTCAACATAAAAGTTGCTGAAGCCGCGCCGTCCCGCGGCGGGCCCGAAGCGCTGGGAGACGCGCCCGACTGGCTGGTCAACGTGCCAGGCCATTACTATCGCCAAGGATTGCGCGCCGCGCCGCCGGCCGATTTACCGGCGCAACCACGCCGGCTAGGCCATATTCTGCAGTTCACCCCAAATGTCGATCGCAAAATCGATTTCTACACACGCCTGCTGGGCATGAAACTAGCAGACCGGGTCGGTGACTTTATCGCCTTCATGTATCTCGACGGCGGTAGCGACCACCATGTCGTTGCGCTGGCAAAATCAGACGGGCCGGGTCTGCACCATGCTAGCTTTGAGATGGGCAACATCGATGAAATCGGCCTCAACTCGGCCCGTATGCTCGATAAGGGAAACCGCCATTGCTGGGGCTTCGGCCGCCATGTCATTGGCTCCAACTTCTTTACTTACTTCCGCGATCCGTGGGACGGGCTGATCGAGTTCTTCTCCGATATCGACTACATCCCCGCCGGCTACGATTGGCAGGCCCGCGACTGGCCCCTCGACGATGCGCTCTACAGGTGGGGACCCAAGATGCCCGATGACTTCGTCACCAATTTCGAGTTGGTGCACTAAGACCGTAGCGTTGATAAGAGACGTTACGGGGGTTGATCCTCTCGTGGAACTGTAGAAGAGCGGACAACAGAATTTTGTACAGTGTTGGCGTATCCATCGGAAACGGTGAATTGTACGTCGTCTGACTACGGATCAGGAGCTTGGGAGTTCGAGTCTTCCCGGGCGCGCCAAAGCTCCATCAACATAGTCCCCTCCCCGAGAAATTTGGTCGCCTGATTGGTCTCGATCGCGGTTCACCACCGCGGTTCCCCGCGATAGCGCGACTTCACGGGGTTTTTGTGCTATAACTGGCCGATCTCGTGACACTGGGAAAGTATGGATGCACGCTCTTTTATATCTTCGTCAAATCATCTTTTGTCTCAGGCGGGAGAAGCGCGGCGCGATTGCCGCTGAGTACGCGTTTCTGCTTGTATTCATCGCCATCGTTGCCACGGCCGGTATGCTGGTGCTCGGCGACGGCCTGGTTACTTATTTCTCTGCGATGGGTCTTACCATTGGGGATTCGGCTAAGCAGTCGTGACGTCCCGCGTGATTTCCTAGCGGAACTGTATTTCAGAAATCATCTGTCGTTGTGAGTCCTTAAGACCCCCTAGGGAGTAGGGGTGCAAAGCGACGACGCGCCCCTACATTGAAAAAACGCCATGACCGAGCTCACCGCCCCCGAACCGTTCACCGGCGTCTTTCCCATCGCCCCGACGCCGTTCACCGAAACGGGCGAGCTCGATCTGGAGGGACAGCGACGGGTAATCGATTGCATGATCGACCAGGGTGTCGACGGCATCTGCATCCTGGCCAATTATTCCGAGCAGTTCGCGCTGTCCGATAGCGAACGCGATATTTTGCTCGAGCTTTGTCTCGACCATGTTGCCGGGCGGGTGCCGGTGATCGTCACCGCCAGCCATTATGGCACGCGCATAGTGGTCGAGCGGGCGCGCCGCGCCGCTGCTGCCGGCGCCCAGGCGCTGATGCTGATGCCGCCCTATCACGGCACCCTGTTGCGGGCCGACGAAGCGGGCATGTTCGAGCATTTCGCCGCCGTTGCCGCCGCCGCCGATATTCCAATTATGGTGCAGGACGCGCCGTTGAGCGGCGTTAGCCTGAGCGTCGGCTTCCTGGCCCGGCTGGCGCGCGAGATCGCGCAGGTGCGTTACTTTAAGATCGAAATGCCCGGAACGGCGGCCAAGCTGCGGGCGCTGATCGCCGCCGGTGGCGACGCCATAGCCGGGCCGTTCGACGGCGAAGAATCGATCACCTTGATGGCCGATCTCGCCGCCGGCGCCACCGGCACCATGCCCAGTGCGTTGCTGCCCGACCTCATCGGGCCGGTCGTCACCGACTATCTGGCTGGCCGCACCGAGGCGGCAAACGCCGCCTATTCGCGCATCCTACCGTTGATCAATTTCGAGAACCGCCAGTGCAACCTGCGCGCCGCCAAGGCGGCGATGATGGCCGGCGGGGTCATCCGCAGCGATACCGTGCGCCATCCCTTTGCGCCCCTCGACGACGCCACCCGAACCGGACTACTCGCGCTGGCCCGCGACCTCGATCCGCTGGTCCTGCGCTGGGGCAAATAGGGCGGGGGATGCCCAATTATGGTTAACGCCCCAGAATATCGATTGCTTGGATCCCGGATCAAGTCCGGGATGACGGGCTTTTATCAACGCCAAGAATACGCCTTTACTCGTCTTGCCAGTGCGCTCAGAGGTACGCATCACTTCTGTGCGTCATCCCGGACTTGATCCGGGATCCATTACCGGACGTCCCCTGAACGCGCACTCACCAGTTTCCTGTGCTACGATTAAGTGGACGAGAAAGCCGGAGAGATGGTTGATGCGCATTCTTTTACCTCTTCACGAGGTTCTCTTACGCATAAGAAGGGAATCGCGCGGTGCGGTTTCCACCGAGTACGCGTTTCTCATCACGTTTATTGCCATCGCCGCCGCCGTCGGCATGGTCACGTTGGGCGATGCATTGAGTGACTATCTCAACGTTTTCGGTAATGCCCTAGGGGACGCAGGGAACGCGGCGAACCCGTCGTGACAGCGCACTAAATTTACCATAGGGAAAAGTTACGCCCGCTCTACCCGGCGGGCATTACCATCAGGCTGACATGGGCGGCGACGATCCGCCAACCTTCATCGGTGCGCAGCCAAGTCTGGCTTTGGCGGCCGATGCGGTCGGTCGTCTTTCGGGTGAATTCCAAATTGGCGGTGGCGTAATCGCGGCCATAGGTGGTGATGGTCACCTTGGGAACCTCGCGGGCGAGATTATCGGTCGAGCGGGCGCTGCGAAAGGCGGCGATCTGGTCATGACCGTACAGGTTCTCGGTGATGCCGAACCGCAGCGTATGGGGGCTGTTCCAGAACAGCTCGTCGAGCACCGCGACGTCGTTATCGGTCAGCGCCTGTTCGTAGCGGTCATGGGCTGTCGTCACCTCGGCGACGATTTCGGGGATGTTGATGTCATGCACGGTGCGCGTCCCTTGTTCAATCTTGCTCGATACTGCTCTAAGCTGATGGCTAACGGCCGCAGTCAGCCGGCCGGTTTATTATAACAGGGGGGCGCCACAATGGCTCTACATCCACAAGTTATTACGCTGTTGGAAAAAATGGCGGCGGCCGACTTAAAGCCGGTCGTCGATATGACACCGGCCGATGCCCGCGTGCAGTTCGATGCCACGGCGGCGTTGCCCGACGACAAGCGCACCCCGGTCGGCGCCATTGAGGAGATCGGCGTGCCCGGGCCGGCCGGCCAAATGGCCGTGCGGCTCTACCGCCCGGAAGACGCAGCTGATGGCGCCTTGCCGCTGCTGGTCTACTTTCATGGCGGCGGCCATGTGATCGGCAGCCTCGACAGCCATGACGAGGTCGCCCGCTCCCTGTGCGTTGGGGCGGGTTGTTTGGTTGCCTCGGTCGATTACCGGCTGGCGCCGGAACACAAGTTTCCTGGTGCGGTCGACGACGCCTTTGCCGCCACTCAATGGCTCGCCGAGAACGCTGCTTCGATTGGGGCGGACGCGAACAATTTAGCCGTCTGCGGAGATAGCGCTGGGGCGAATATCGCCGCCGTCGTGGCGTTGATGGCGCGCGATGCCGGGGGACCGGCATTGGTTGCCCAGCATCTCGTCTACCCACTCGCCGATTACGCCTGCCAGTCGCCCTCCTATACGGCCTACGCGGTTGGCCACGGGCCGCTGACCGAAGCTGGCATGCAATGGTTCCAGGGTCACTATCTGCGCAGCGCCGACGACGCTGATGACTGGCGCGCGTCGCCGATCAAGGCGTCAGATCTATCGGGCCTGCCGCCGGCCCTGGTAATTACGGCGGAATACGACGTGCTGCACGATGAAGGTGTCGCCCTCGCCGACGCCCTGGCGGCCGCCGGCACTCCGGTCGAACACATCGATTGGCCCGGCATGATCCACGGTTTCTTTTCCTTCGCGCCCTATCTCGACGACGGCAAGGCGGCGCAGCGCTTGGTCTGCGAGCGCTTGCGCGCGGCGTTCACCGGGTAAACCGTTAGGCGTATACGCCGGCGGCGCTGAGTAACAAATTAGCCGCCAGCACGCTCAGTATGATTTTAAGGGCTTTCCGGAACACCACTTCGGGGGCCCAGTGCAGCAGGCGTGACCCCAGCAGGGTGCCGAGATATCCGGCGGCGACCATCGCGATCAGCAACGGAATCCAGGGGCCGAACGAGAACCCCAGCAGCCCGAACACTAAAACCTTGAGCGTGTGCTGCACGATCATGCACGCCGAATGGGTGCCGATAAGCGCGCGGCGGTCGTCCAGGCTAGGCGCCAATACCGAGATTACAAACGGACCGGTGGCACCGATGAACATGGTCACGAAAGTAGAAATAGCGCCGGCGACCGCCAGCATTATCGGGCCGATTTTAGACATGCCGAACCGCATCGGCCCCCAGATGGCGTAAAGAATAAACAATGCCAGGACGTTCTTGAGCGTGTTCTCGGGCAGCTGCACGACAAGGTTGCCGCCAATCGCCGCGCCGACCAGGCTGCCGAGAATGAAGTAGGCGGTGATAGGCCAGTTGATGTGGGCGCGCTGAACGCTCGCCCGGCCGATATTGGAGCCTAGTTGGACCATGCCGTGGACTGGAATCACCGCCGCGGCGGGACCAAGCGAGGCGAGAGCGGCGAGCACGGTAAGCCCGCCGCCGATGCCCAGCCCCGCCGTAATCGCGGAACCGATAAAGGCGACAGCGACGAGAATCGCTCCCGATAGGAGAGACATGTCGGGCGGCATAAATTCCAAGGGCCACTCCCGTGGGTGGGTTATCGATCAGTGATGGTCGTCATGGTCATGATCCTGGCACAATAACCGATTCTAACCCCCGCGCGGTGTTATCAAGTTGGTTAATTTTAGGTTGCGTCGCAGGCCCTACCGACAGCTTTATTAACCATGCCGGCATTAACCCTATGACTCGATATCGCTGGGCGGGCCGGCGCTAGGCGTTGTAGGTTGGTGACGTTGGGTTTCAGGGAGCTACCTCATGCGCCGGTGGGCCGCGAGTTCAGCAATTGCCGCGTTAACGTTAACGACCGGCGTTTTCACGCCGGCTGCCGCCGCCGAGGAAGTGGATCTGGAATTGGTGCTGGCCGCCGACGGATCGAGTTCGATCGACGATGAAGAGCTTCGCCTGCAGCGCGAAGGGTATGCCCGCGCGCTTTCGCATCCGCGGGTTTTGGCGGCCATTAGATCGGGCTTTTTGGGAAAAATCGCCATCGCCTTTGTCGAATGGGGCGGACCGTACTCCCAGCACACCATCGTCGATTGGACAATT
>JBLHHE010000086.1:0-7458 GCA_047616465.1 Alphaproteobacteria bacterium | reverse complement strand
GGGCGACGAGGTCAAGAATATCGGCCCCGGCGAGCTGATCCATATTCCCCGCAACACCGCGCATACCGTACGCGCGGTCGGCGGCCCGGCGCGATTCTTCACCGCCAAACATCCGGTCGGCAACGGAGAATTAAGCCAGGACTACAACCTCGCCCCCAATGCCGAAGAGCTTAAGAAAAAGCTCGCGGGCTGACCCGAGCTAACATTCGGTATCTTCGGCGGGGCTACACACCCCCACCTAAATCCTCCCCCACCAAGGGGGAGGACTTTATACTTCGGGTCGGCCGCTGCCCTAACTCCCTCTCCCTTGATGGGGGAGGGCCGGGGTGGGGGTGACCAAGACGAAACTTTCACTACACCCCGCAGCAAAACAGCGAACCCAGGCAAATGTCCGAACCCGAAACGAAGCCCCCGACCGGCGCCATGGCGGGGCTCAAGGTTATCGATCTGGCCCGCGTCCTGGGCGGCCCGTACTGCTCGCAAATTCTCGGCGACCACGGCGCTACGGTGATCAAGGTCGAGCCGCCCCAGGGCGACGAGACCCGCGACTGGGGCCCACCCTTCCACGAGGGCGACGCGTCTTATTACGTCGGGCTTAACCGCAACAAGCGATCGATCGGCCTCGATCTGCGTACCGAGCAAGGCCGCGAGGTGCTGCTGCGCCTGCTCGACGGCGCCGACGTGATGTTGGAGAACTACAAACCCGGCACCATGGAGAAATGGGGGCTGGGCTACGAGGATGTTATTTCAAAGAAATTCCCCGAGCTGATCCATTGCCGCATTTCCGGCTTCGGCAGCGACGGCCCCATGGGCGGCTTCCCCGGCTATGACGCCATCATCCAGGCGATGGCTGGTTGGATGTCGATCAATGGCGGCAAAGACAAGGATCCGACGCGGGTCGGCATCGCCGCGGTCGATATGGGCACGGGGCTGTACACCTGCGTCGCCATCCTGATGGCCCTGCTCGAGCGCCAGCGCTCGGGCCAGGGGCAGTATATCGACATGACCTTGTACGATTGCGCGGTGGCGCTGATGCACCCCCATGTCCCCAACTATTATCTATCGGGCGGCAAGGTGCCGGAAATCACCGGCAACCAGCATTCCAACCTGGCGCCCTATGACAAATTTCCGACCAAGACCGTCGAGATTTTTCTCGCCGCCGGCAACCCCCCGGCCTTCCGCCGGCTGTGCAGCGAACTGGGCCGACCGGAACTGGCCGAAGACCCGCGTTTCATCGACAATTCCCAACGGCTTGCCAACGTTGGCGCGCTGCGCGACGAGCTGGCGGTGCTGATGGCCGATGTCGACGGCGAGGATTTGTGCAAACGCCTGCTGACCGCCGGCATCCCCGCCGGGCCGGTGTACGACACCGCCCAGGTGATGAACCACCCCCATACTATCCATCGCGGCATGGCCGCCGAGCTCGACTGGTACCAGGGCACCGGCATCCCGATAAAGTTTTCGCGCACCCCTGGCTCGATCCGCTCGACCCCGCCTAAGTTTAGCGAGCACGGCCGCGCCATCCTCGCCGAGCATGGCTTCAGCGATACGGAAATCGAAGCCCTGGCCGCCGACCGCGCGCTCGTCGAGGAGCGCCGCAAGCTTTAGGGACACATGGACGATCCTTACAATGCATTTTGCGATCACACCGCGGTCTATATCGACGGCGAAAGCGAAGGGCCGCTCGCCGGCCTGACATTCGCCGCGAAAGATTTATTCGATATCGCCGATTATCGCACCGGCGGCGGCAACCCCGATTGGCTGATGTCGCACTCGCCGGCGCGCCGTCACGCCGCCATGGTCGAAACCCTGCTGACGGCCGGCGCCACCCTGATCGGCAAGACCCATACCGACGAATTGTCGCGGGGCATTTTCGGCGAGAACCCCCATTACGGCACGCCGGTCAATCCCAGAGCCGAGAACCGTTTACCGGGCGGCTCATCGAGCGGATCGGCGGTCGCCACCGCCGCCGCCATGGTCGATTTCGCCATTGGCACCGATACTGGCGGTTCGGTACGCGCGCCGGCGAGTTTTTGCGGGCTCTACGGCATCCGCCCGACCCACGGGCGGCTCTCCCTCGAGGGCGTTCTGGGACAATCGCCAAGCTTCGACACGGTCGGCTGGTTCGCCCGCGACGCCGATCTCTTCGCCGGCATCGGCGCGGTGATGTTCGACACCGAGATTACCGACTACACGCCCGAGCATTTGGTCATCGCCGCCGATGCCTTTGCCGCCGCCGACGACGAGGCCGTAGCGGCCCTCAGGCCGGTGGCCGAGCGGATATCGGCGGTGGTCGGCGCCAGCGAATGGCGGCCCCTCACCGCCGAAGGCAGCGCCGAAGGGCTCGGCGTCTGGCGCGGTCACCAATCGGCACTGCAGAGCCGCGAGGCGTGGCGGACCTTCGCCGACTGGATCGACCAGACCAACCCACGCTTCGGTTTCGAGGTCGCGGAGATTTTCCAATACGGCGCCGACTTGTCCGACGAAAGGATCGACGAGGCAAAAGCGGCACGGCCCCGGATCGTCGCTCATATGGATAATATTCTGACCCCGGGGACTTTCATCTGCCTACCGACCACACCCTTCGCAGCACCCCTGCGGGGCCAATCGCGCGCGACGATAAAGGCCCTGCGCACCCGCATCAGCGCCTTGACCTGCATCGCCGGTATTCTCGGCGCACCTCAAATTACCCTGCCGCTGGGCGACATCGACGGCATTCCCCTGGGAATGTCCTTGCTCGGCCCCCGCGGCAGCGACGAACAATTGCTCGGCTTCGCCCGCCGGCTGGCGGCGTCCGGCTGAGGCCTTCGTTGCTGGCGCCACGCCGTTGCCCGGCCCCGCCGAGTACGCCACAGTAGGCAGCGCACCCCTTCAGCAACGTTAGGTCCAATGTTTAAAAACACCATCAAAATTCCCGTCGAGTGGGGCCATTGCGATCCCGCGCGTATTGTTTTCTACCCGAACTATTTCCGCTGGTTCGACCAAGCGACGCGGCATTTATTCGACCGGGTTGGGCTCAGTTTCGAGGTCATGCTCGACGAGTACAAGACCGTCGGACTGCCGTTGGTCGATGCCCACGCAGAGTTCCTGTCGCCGACCCGCTTCGGCGACGAAATCGAAGTGACCAGCCATGTCAGCGAATGGCGGCGCAAGACGCTGGTGGTCAGCCACGAAATCACCAACGCCGGCACAATAGCGGTGCGGGGCACCGAAATTCGGATTTGGGCGGCGACCGACCCCGACGATCCGCGTAAATTACAATCGAGAGAGATACCGCCCGAGTTTAAGGCTCGGTTCGATGCGGCCGAGGGAGAGGCGATTCGATGAGCTTTGCCGTAATCGTTCGGCAATTCGACGCGCCGCTCGATGTCGAGATGGGCGATACAATCTTGCAGACCGCGCTCAATGCCGGCCGGCAATATCCCCATGGCTGCCAATCGGGCAACTGCGGCGCCTGCAAATCGCGGCTGTACTCCGGCGACGTCGCGATGTCGCCCTATTCCGAGTACGCCCTGACGGACGCGGAGAAAGACTCCGGTCTGATCTTGGCCTGCCGCTCGGTGCCGTGGAGCGACTGCGAAGTCGCCTATCTCGAACAAGACGAAGTGGTGGCGCACCCGTTGCGCAAGCTGACCTGCACGGTCCGCGAACTCGACCGTATGACCCATGATACCGTCCGCCTGCGCCTCTCGATCGAGGCCGGCGGTCCGTTCGATTTCACCGCCGGGCAATTTTCCCAAGTATCGTTCGACGGCCTGCCCCCGCGCGACTATTCCATGGCCAACCGCCCGGGCGACGCGCTGCTCGAGTTTCATATTCGCCAGATCGCCGACGGCACTTCCAGCGCGTACGCCAACACCCAGCTTCAAGTCGGCGATACGGTCCACGCCGATGGCCCCCACGGCATTTCCTATTACCGCGCCAAGCATACCGGCCCGATCGTCGCCCTGGCCGGCGGCTCCGGCCTAGCGCCGATCAAATCGATCGTCGAAGAAGCGTTGGCCCAGGGCGCCGCGCAACCGATCTATCTATATTTCGGCGTCCGCGACACCCGCGACCTTTATTTAGAGGAGCATTTCCGCGATCTAGCGGCGCGCCATGCCAATCTGACGTTTATCCCGGTATTGTCCGAGCCCAGCGGCGCGACGGCGCACCGCACCGGCTATCTGGCCGATGTGGTGGCCGCTGATTTCGCCGATCTCGATGGGGCGAAAGTATATCTTGCGGGCCCGCCCATAATGGTCGAGACCTGCGTCGAACAGGTGCGCGAACGCGGCGTCGGCAATGAGGACTGCCACGCCGACGCATTCTACACCGAAGCCGATAAAGCCAGACTGGAGGCCGCCCCATGAACGACACAACTGACGCCAGCCGGCTCGACGGCCGCGTCGCCCTGGTCAGCGGCGGCGCCCGTGGTGTCGGATTGGCGATCGCGCGCACCTTGGCAGCGCAAGGGGCCAAAATCGTGATCGCCGATGCCGGCGGAACGATTAGCGGCGAAGACCCCGATCCCGCGGTCGCTGCAGCGGTCGCGGCGGAACTGGGCGATTGCGCGGCCGCCTTTAGCCAGTCCATCGCCGACGCCGGCGCGGCGCAGGCCGCCGTCGCCCTGGCTCATGAGGCATTTGGCGGGCTCGATATTCTGGTCAATAACGCAGCGATTCTGCGCGACGGCTTCATTTTCAAAAGCGATCCGGCCGACTTCGACGCGGTGCTGAAAACCAACCTCGCCGGCGCCTGGTACCTGACCAACGCGGCAACGCCACTGATGCGCCAGCACGCCAAGGACAATCGCGGCGGCGAACCCTACCAATGGGGCCGTGTGGTCAACATTACCTCGACGGCCGGCCTGTACGGCAATTTCGGGCAGTCATCCTACGCCAGCGCCAAATCGGGCATGTTGGGCCTGATGCGCACCACCGCCATGGATTTGACCCGCGCCGGCATTACCTGTAACGCGGTGGCGCCGTTCGCGGCGACCCGGGTCACCGACACGATCGTGCCCGCCAACGACGAACAGGCGGTCTATAAGGAACGCGCCTTGAAGGTCTCGCCCGACCATGTCGCTATGGTCGTGGCTTGGCTGTGCTCGCCGGAAGGCCAGGCGATCAACGGACAGCTATTCGGCGTACGCGGCCGCGAGGTGTTTTTGTTTTCGCAACCGCGCCCCATCGCCACCCTGGCGCGCGACGACGCCGATTGGGACGTGACAACCTTGAGCGCAGCGGCGGCGGAGACTTTCGCGCCGCTCTACACCGACCTCAGAACCGATTTAGAGGTTTTCAACACCGACCCGAAAGTCTAGGCAAAAGGAAACCCTGCCATGGCCATAAACCCCGGAGATCAAGTCGAGACCGCGAACGACTTTGCGCAAGCGCCGGAGGAATACCGCACGGCGGTCGAGAAGATCGTGATCAGCCATGCGGTGAACGAGCTGTACGGCGCTCAGGTATTCGACGAGCCGGCGATCGCGTTCGCCCCCACCCCCTATTCCAAATGGCTGACCTGCCGGGTCGCCATGGAGGAGTATGGCCACCATGTTCGCTTCAAGGAGCTGGGGGAGGAAATTGGCATCGCGCCCGAGCGGATGATGGCGAGCGACGATAAAAAACCGCTGTCTATTTTCGAATTTCCCCTGCGAACCTGGGAGGAATTCTGCGTCATCAAGCTGCTCGCCGACCTGGCCGAAATTCTGCAGGTCGAAGATCTGGCCCAGTGCAGCTTCCTGCCGCTGCGAAATCTGTCGCGCATGACCATGCCCGAAGAGCGCTTCCACGCCCAATTCGGCAAGGATTTCTGCACCGAGCTGTGCGAAACCGAGGCGGGCCGCGTGGCCGTGCAGGACGCCATAAACCGGTACTACCCGATCCTGCCGAAATTCTTCGGACGGCCTAAATCGAAGAACAATGAAATCTTCCGGAAATGGGGTATCAAGCAGCGCACCAACGAAGATATGCTGGCGGACTATGTGAGCCGCGCACAGGATCTGGTCAAGGAATTGGGACTGACATTGCCGGACATCAGCGAAACGGCGGCCTGAGCCCAATCCGCGATCCATCCCAAGGGAGTTAAACAGCATGATGAAAGCAGATATCAGGCCCGACCTTGCGCCGTACTACAACGAGGATTGCGACCCGAAGAACCTGGCGCCGTTGTGGGAAGTACTGCACACCTTCGCCAAAAAGACGCCCCATAGCGATTGCCAGCCCTATATCTGGCATTACGACGAAATTCGCGACACGCTAATGAAATCGGCCAATTTGATCACCGCCGAAGAGGCCGAGCGCCGCGTGCTGATCCTCGAAAATCCGGGTATGCGTGGACGCTACCGAGTGACCACTTCGCTATTCGCCGGACTGCAACTGATCATGCCCGGCGAAATCGCCCCGGCGCACCGCCACACCCAGGCGGCATTGCGCTTTATCGTCGAAGGCTCCGGCGCCTATACCGCCGTCGAGGGCGAAAAAACCATCATGGAAGAGGGCGACTTTGTCATCACCCCGTCCTGGACCTGGCACGACCACGGCAATGAATCCGACCAGCCGATGGTGTGGCTGGACGGGCTCGACGTCCCCTTGGTCGAAACCCTTGATGCCACCTTTGCCGAGAAATACACCGAAAAATCGCAAAGCGCCGGCCGGCCTTCGGGCGATTCCCTGGCGCGCTACGGGTCGGGCATGCTGCCGGTCGACTATTACGAAAAGGGGACGGTCTCCAAGGTCTTCAACTATCCCTACACCCGTACCCGCGAGGCGTTGGAGCAAATGCGCAAGGCCGAGGAATGGGACCCCTGCCACGGTCTGAAGCTACGCTACGTCAATCCGGAATCCGGCGAATCCGCAATGCCCACCATCGGCACAAATATGCAGCTATTGCCGAAAGGCTTCGAGACCTCGTCCTACCGTTCGAGCGACGCCACCATCTTCAACGTCGTCGAGGGGTCGGGCAAAAGCCAGATCGGCGACGAGATATTCACCTGGTCGAAGCGCGATACGTTTGTGGTGCCAAGCTGGGTTCCCGTAAAGCACACCACCGATGAAGACGCCGTTCTGTTCAGCTTCTCGGACCGGCCGGTCCAACGGATGGTTGGCTTGTGGCGTGAGGATCGCGGAAACGCCTAAATGGGAACCGGGGTTCCGGCGATCGCCAAATTTGCCGACCGGCTGAGCACCGCCTCGTGGTTCTCGGTTATCGGCGAGGCGCTGACCCCGCCCGAACACGCCGACGCCACCGGCTATATGAATTGTCTGGGCTTGGGCGATGTGGCGGTGGGCGAAATTACCTCCTGGCGCGAAGCCGAAGCCTGCATCAAGGCCACCGACTGGAACAGCCAATGGTGGGATGCCGAAGACCGGCTGCGCCATGACCTTCTTGCGCACGCTGAGGCGCAATTCGGCAAAGCCCCTATGCTCGAAGCCCTGAGCGGCATCAGCGAGCAGGTCTCCGATATTGTGCACG
>JBLHHE010000085.1:0-7495 GCA_047616465.1 Alphaproteobacteria bacterium | reverse complement strand
GGCCATCCTCGGCACCATGACACCGTTAGTCCAGTACGACGCCAAGGCCTGGCACGAGGTCTTCGACGCCAACGTTCACGCCAACTGGCGGCTGATGCGTGTCGTCGAACCGTTGTTACGTCTCTCCGACGCCGGCCGGGCGATTTTGGTGACAAGCCTGGCGGCCCGGCAACCCAAGGCTTATTGGGGCGCCTATGCCATCACCAAGGCAGCGTTGGAAACCATGACCCAGGTATGGGCTTCGGAGCTGGCGAACACCTCGGTGCGGGTCAATCTGCTGAGCCCCGGGGCAACTCGAACCCAGATGCGCAGCGCGGCCTTTCCCGGCGAAGACCCTCTCACCTTGAAGACACCCGATGCTGTCACCGACGCCTTCCTCGAATTAGCGTCGCCGGATTGCACTCGCCACGGCGAACTGATCGAACTTCCCTAGCGTTTTCAATTGGTTGGCCTGCCGCACAGAATTGAGGCGGCCGCTGGGACACTATTTGTCGAAGCTGGCATTGTCCGAAAAGTTAAGCGTTACCGGTCACTTTTTCGGCGTTTGCTTTTTGGCCTTGGTTTTGGCCTGGCCTTTTCCCTTGTTATAGGGATTATCACCCTTGCGCATATTGATACGGATCGGCGTGCCGGCGAGATCGAACCGGTCGCGCAACGAATTTTCCAGATAACGCACATAGCTGTCGGGCAGATCCTCAGGCCGGTTGCCAAAAACGGCGAAGGTCGGCGGACGCGCCTTGGGTTGGGTTACATAGCGCAGCCGAATGCGCCGCTTGTTGGATGCCAGCGGCGGCGGGTGACGGTCCAAGACATCGGCCAGCCAGTTATTCAGAGCCGCTGTTGGTATCCGGCGGTTCCATATCTCGTAGGCTTCGAGCACGGCAGGCATCATCGCCTCGAGATTTTTGCCGGTCAGCGCCGAGACCGTAATCGTCGTCACCCCGGCGACCTGGGGCAGCGATGTCAGCAGCCGGTCGCGCAGCAACTGCATGGCAGCGGGCTTATCCGCGACGATGTCCCATTTATTTATCACCAGCACCAAAGCGCGTCCCTCTTCGATGACGTGCCGGCCAATGGTCAGATCCTGGCGTTCGAGCATTTGCTCGCCATCGAGAACGAGGGCGACAACCTCGGCGTATTGGATGGCGTTCAGGGCGTCGCCGACCGAGAGCTGTTCGAGCTTCTCATTGATACGGGCCTTGCGTCGCAGACCGGCGGTATCGACCAGGGCGATACGGCGGCCCTGGTAATCCCACTCGACGGTAATCGCATCGCGGGTGACGCCGGCTTCGGGACCGGTGAGCAGGCGCTCATCACCGAGCAGCGCGTTCACCAAGGTGGATTTGCCGACATTGGGGCGCCCGACGATCGCCAAGCGCAGCGGCCCCTGCTCTTTCTCCCCATCGCTGTCTTCTTCGTCAGTAAGGTCTGGGCCGCCCAGGGCTTCCGCGATAGCGTCGTACAGCATGTTCATGCCGCCGCCATGTTCGGCCGACACCGGAACCGGATCGCCAAGCCCCAGGCTGTATCCCTCGTAGACACCCGGCTGGGCGGCGCGGCCTTCACATTTGTTGGCAAGTAAAATGACCGGCACGGAGAGGGTACGCAGCCATTTCGCAAAATGCTCGTCGACCGGCGTGACACCGGCGCGCGCGTCGATGACCAAGAGCACCAGGTCGGCATCGCCGATGGCGATCTCGGTTTGACGGCGCATACGGGCCGGCAGGCTGTCGTCGAAGGCATCCTCCAGCCCCGCAGTATCTACCGCGCGAAACTCTATATCTCCAATACGCGCATCGCCCTCGCGGCGGTCGCGGGTCACCCCGGGCTGGTCGTTGACGATAGCGTCGCGCCGGCCGACCAGACGATTGAATAGAGTGGACTTGCCGACATTGGGCCGCCCTGCGATTACGATAGTTGGTAGCATTAGACTTTCCGGCACCGCGTCAGCGGTAAGCGACCAGGCGTGCTTCGTCGGTCAAAAAATAGAGCGTTTGGTTGGCGATAGCCGGTGGCAGTGAAACCGCATCGGGCATCTCCTGCTCCCCAATAATTTCGCCGGTGTAGGGCGACAGCGACAAGGCCACGCCATGGCTGCCCGAGACGATCAGCCGGTCCCCCGCCAGGACGGGTCCAGACCAGTTTATCCGGCCCCGGCGCTTTTTGGGGTCTTCGAACAGTCCGATTGGCGTTAGCCACCGGATGCGTCCGTCGCGAGCCGTTAATGCAGCGACTGTCGCGTCGCTCGTCAACACGAAAATAAAATCGCCGCCGACCCACGGCTGGTTGACGCCGCCCAACGGAGCCTCCCAGAGGCGCCGCCCGGTCGGCAGATCGATGGCCACCATACGGCCGGAATGGCTGATTGCATAAACCCGGCCGCGGTCGATAACCGGCCGCCCGCGAATGTCGGCGAGCGCCGATACCGCGTCGGCGCGCCGGATCGCCGCCAGGTTTTCACCCCACAATTGGCGCCCATTCTCGACCCGCAGTGCAAAGATTTCGCCCGACGAATAGGGCACCACGACAATACCGCCCTCGACCGCCGGGCTGGCGCTGCCGATAAGGCCCGCGGTTTCCTCGAAGCCCGTATGGGACCACAACGATTCGCCGTCCTTGGCGTTGAGCGCAAATAACTGATTATCTTTCGTGACCGCAAACACCCGCCCGTTTAAGGCCGTCGGCGCCGCCCGCATGGGGCCCGATACATTGGTCCGCCACACTTCCCGACCCGTGTCTGCCGCCAGCGCCACGACTTGCGCGAATCCGGTTGCGGCAAAAACCAGGCCGTCATCCACGGCCAACCCGCCGCCCCAATTGCCGTCATCTTCTCCCGGCGGCTCGATATCGACGCGCCAGATCAACCTGCCCTCGTTCGCACTATATGCCGCGACAATGGCGTCCGAATCCATCGTGTACACAATGCCGCCGCTGGTCACCGGACCTGATAGAATGGGGGCGTCTTTGTCCGAACCGGAACCGGCGTCAGCCGACCAAACCGCGCGGGGTAAATCGCCCAGCGCCAAATGGTGCATGGCATGGTTGGGGAATCCCCCCTGCTGCGGCCACGATTCGTTGGCGAGCGGCCGCGGCAACAATATTGCGAGATCCGATAATCCTGGATCGGCCCGCACGGCATCGTTCGCCAGCAAGACCGAAATTCGGGAACCTTGCAGCTTTGGGCCATCCTTATTGCCCAACAAATCGTCGATTTGGGTGCAGCCGGACATGGCGATAGCCGCCGCCGCGAACATCCATATCCGTATACCGCGCCCGTTCATTTTCGTTCCACCACTGTCACAATTTTGCGCTATTGGGCCAGGATGGCGAGCATCTCGGCGGCGCGGGCACGAATGCCCGCCGGCGCCTGCAGATCGTCGACCAGCACTTGAAACGCTTCGAGGGCGCCCGCTGTATCACCGGCGGCCATCACCGCCGTCGCCATAAGTTCGCGCGCCGAATAGCGCCAAGGATTGTCGTCGCCCGACACCGACGCCAGACGATCTTCCACTTCGCCACGGTCCATGATCGACATGCCATGGCTTACCGCCAGCACCTTTGCCAGGTCGCGATAAATCTGATCATGGCCGGAATCTGCCGCGACGTCGTCGTAGACCGCAACGGCGCTGCCCGGGTCACCGCTTTTAGACAGTATCGCGCCTTCGCGAAGGCGGGCGAGCAAACGATAACCCTTGCTCCCTTCATCTGCCAGAACCGCAAGCTGATCGAGGGCTTCGTCCTGCCGGTCCTCGCTAATATTGATCGCCGCGAGCAATTGCTCACCGTTAGCGTCCTGCGCGCTCTGTTGCATATCGCGCCAGAGGACAACGCCGACGGTAATCACAATGATCGCGAGAACGACGCCAGCAATGTAGACGCCATATTGCTTCCAGAGTTGTAAATATTGTTCCTGACGAACTTCTTCGTCGACTTCGCGGAACAGGTCATCCGACACGTGCTATCCTCTTTATTCAATTGCCATCGGCACTTGCCGAACTATAACGCGCGGCAACCGCGCCGCAACGCCTCACCGCGCTATATCGCCGCTTGCATCCCTAAATCAAGATTTTAACCGGCTTATGAATGGATTATGTCCTTCAGCCCCACAATCAAAGCAGAATCTTAACGAAATGAGCGAATAGTGAAGCAAGGGTCCATTGATCTATCGGCCCTACTTAACATTGAACGCCCCGGTAGAGGAACTGGCAGGTATGCCAAAACTACCCTTCAGCATCAGAGGAAGACTGTCCGCGCTTCGGCCCCTGGGCGCTTTAGGGGCGCTTTGCGCCCTGACAGCCTGCACAGACCCGTTATCCATAGCCCTTGGTGGCGCCAGCGTCGTATCGGTGGTGCAAACCGGGAAAACGATTTCAGACCACGCGATGTCGGCCGCCACCGGTATGGATTGCAGTCTCCGACACTCCATATCCGGCGAGAGTTGGTGTCAGGCCGAGATAAACGACACGCCCGATCCGGCGGCGGACCTGGTTTGCTACCGTTCGATTGCCAATGTGACCTGTTATAACTACGATAATCCGCACGAAACGGCGAGCCGGCGTACTCAATAACGGCTCCTGCTCTAGACACATCGGGAAAAATAGGGAAAACTTTTACCGTTATAAATGTGCCCAAGAGATGATTCGGTAGGTGCGCCACCCATGAGTTCACTTCACAAATTTAAGATCCGTAACAATCAGACCAACAACAAGCAGACCAAACGGGTATCTTTTGACCGAAGCGAACTCCGCGTATTACTGAACGAATACAGCCGCCGGGTCGCTACGGGCGAATGGCGCGATTACGCTATCGATCATGGCCGCGATCGCGCCGTTTTTTCGGTTTTCCGCCACACCGCCGAACACCCCCTCTATTCGATCGAAAAACTGCCCGGAAACGGCGGTAAAGGCGGGCGTTACGGTTTGTTGCGGGGACCGGTCCGGCTACGCCAGGACGCCAGTCTGGCCGACCTGCTCAGCGCTATCGAACGGCGCCCCCACCTGATTTCGATCAGCTGACAGCCGCCGCCACCAGTTATTTTAAAGCGGAAATTTCAGCAGGCCCTTCTACTCGATATTGACCGGGCTAAATGTTCTTGTTATGTTCTTATTCCAGGTCAAATCTCCCGATATCCCATGGCTGCCCTCAAACGCCGGTGGCAAAACACCCGCGAACAACAAATATCCGCCATCTCGGTGGGGGACTTGGTCCCCCGCAAGGTCGATGTGTTCTGCTGGTGCAACCGCTGCACCCATCATGTGGTTCTGGGGGTGCAGATGCTGATGGCCCAATTCGGGTCCAATATGCCGGTGCCGGAAATTGGCGCGCATCTACGGTGTAGCGGCTGCGGCGCAAAAGACATCGCAACGCGGCCCGATTGGCCCTCTCCGGGGCTTGGAGCACCACACGATTGATGGTGCCGGTAGGGATACCTGCAATTCTAATAAAGTTACATTTGTACTTAAATATAATTGTATATTATTGCTTTTATCTAATTTTTTATTTGATAATTATTCCCTTCGCGACCAAAGCGGATCATAATGCTGTATATTGACGTTATCAGGAGTTGTAGATTTTACCTGATCCCTCGCTTTAGCAAGCACGTATCCAGTTCATTATTGCTCGGAGAATGGTATGGCCAATCTCGATCCGATTGGAAACTCTCACCTAACCGGCTCCCCTCGGGGAGACGAGACCCCTGTGGTTCGGGCGCAAGCGCCTGAGAGCCCGCAGCCGGTCGAAAAGGGCGAGAGAGCGGAGAAACGGTCACAAGCAGAACGCGTCGAATTGCCGTCGCGCGCCTACTCCGCACGCCTCAACTACGATCAGGACTCCGAAGAAGTCATCATCGAAATTCTCGACCCCCAAACCGGCGATGTTTTGCAACGATTCCCCGCCGAAAAACTTCCCGACGACATTCGCGCCCTGGTGAGCGACCCCGGTTCCTTAGTCAAAACCTTCGCCTAGCCCCTAACCGCGTCGGGCTGCGGCAATTGCCTCTCCGCGCCCGCCCGGATAGTTTCGCCGGCGTGACCCGCATATCCCAATCCAGCCCCCTACCCCCGCGTTCCGGTATCGACCGATTACTGGCTGATGACGATCGGCTGGATGTGCTCAGGCGCCGCCGGGTCGGCCTGTTGACCAACGCGGCTTGCCGCACGGCGGACGGAACCCAAAGCGCCAACGCCTTAAACAAGGCCCTCGCCGGTCCCTCGACACCGGGCCTCGCCTGCTTGTTTGCGGCCGAACACGGCCTCGCCGCCGATCACGGGGCTGGCGTATCGGTTGCCGACCAGCGCGGCGGAATCGCCGCCATCGATATCATCAGTCTCTATGGCGCGCGGCGCGCGCCAACCCCGGAACACCTTGCCTCGATCGACACTATGATCATCGATCTGCGCGATGTGGGCGTGCGTTGCTACACCTATGCGACAACGGCCGCGTTAGCCAGTGAGGCCGCCTTGGACGCCGGGGTCGAAGTCATCATTTGCGACCGCGAAAATCCCCTGGGATCGGCGGCGGACGGGCCGCCCCTCGCCCCCAACTTTCGGTCTTTCCTGGCTTATTTCGCCACGCCCTTTGTGCACGGACAGACAATCGGCGCGCTCGTCGCCGATACCCTCAATCATCATCCCCGCTCGGCTGAACTCACCGTGATACCGGCGCAACCGGGTGACGTTTCAAACGCAACCCCCTGGGTGCCGCCATCGCCGTCGCTGCAATCGCCCGACGCCGTCCAGTTCTATCCCGGCTTGGTGCTGTTCGAAGGCGCCAACCTCAGCGAGGGGCGCGGCACGCCGCTGCCCTTCCGCTGTATCGGCGCGCCCTGGCTTGACGCTGGCGCCGCGGCAGACGCCGCCAATGGCTGGCCGACCGGCGTTGCAGCCACAGCGTGCGAAATTCAGCCAGACACCGGCGAGTATGCGAGACAAACCCTGCCGGCTGTCCGGTTCGAACGAACCTCCGCGCCCTGCGATGGGTTCGGCCTCGGCGTGCGGCTGCTGGCTTGGGTCGCCGGCGCGCACCGGGAATTCGAATGGCGGACCGCCCCCGTCATAGCCCTCGGCCAAGAGACCGGCGAGCGCTATGTAATCGATACTCTTCTCGGCAGCGACAGTCTGCGCGAGGCGCTCGGCCGGGGCGACAGTGCGGAAGATATTCTAGCAATGTGGCGCGGTTAAGCCGCGAAGACCGTCTCGCCTTCGACGACCACTTGGACAACCTGCAGCTCGTCATCCAGCGCGACGAAATCGGCGAACGCGCCTTCCTCGATGCGCCCCCGGTCGCTGGCGCCGATGAAATCGGCCGGGAAAGTCGACAGCCGCCGCGACGCATCGGCCACATCCAACCCGATGGAAACCAAATTGCGCAGGGCCTGGTCCATGGTCAGGGCGCTGCCGGCCAGGGTGTCGTCGCCTAAAAATACGCTACCGCCGCGTTTGGTCACCGTCTGACGCCCCAGGGGATATTCCCCGTCGGGCATGCCCGCCGCCGCCGT
>JBLHHE010000084.1:0-7514 GCA_047616465.1 Alphaproteobacteria bacterium | reverse complement strand
GCTCGGTGTATTCACGCCGCTGGCGGCGATTGCGCCCATGTTCGTATTTGGCGTGGGTCTCGCTATGACATTTCCCAACGCCATGGCGGCGGCGGTCAGCGTGCGGCCGCAATATGCCGGCACCGGCGCGGCGCTCAACGGGCTGTCGCAATATGGTATCGCGGCGCTCACCACCATTGCGGTTGGGCTGCTACCGAGCACCACCCATTTGCCCCTCGCCTGGGTGATCTTCACCATGCAGGCCGCCGCCACGGTGGCAAGCTGGGTAGGATGGCGCGCCCGGACTGCCGAATGAGGGAGCGAGCGCCATTGCCTCCATTATCGAGGTGCGGCCTCAGAGCAAAAACGAAAAACGGCGGCCCATAGGGACCGCCGTCTTGTCGTTAAATCGTGAAGCTAAAACGCTTCGGTCCGGCTAGGTGGTGGCTTGCGCCACCCGGCCACGGTTTGCAGTGGGACGCTTGCGGCTGCGGGCCCCCGTGGCGCCACGGGGCCGGTTGTTATGCTTTTTCCAGGGCTCGCCGCCGCGCGACTTCTTGGGTTTGCCCTGTCCCGCGTTCGCCATGGCGGGCGGCTCGTCGCCGATCACCGTTAGCTTAGCGCCGATCAGACGTTCGATGTCTCGTAAATAAGCGCGTTCCGCCGGGTCGCAGAACGATATTGCCACCCCGTTTGCGCCGGCCCGCGCCGTCCGCCCGATACGGTGGACATAGTTTTCCGGCTCGTTGGGCAGCTCAAAGTTGATGACATGGGAGACCCCATCGACATCGATGCCGCGCGCGGCGATATCGGTCGCTACCAGCACCCGCACGCCCCCGTCGCGGAAGCGTTTGAGGGCTTGCTGCCGGGCACTCTGGGACTTGTTGCCATGAATGGCGTCCGCCGAGATGCCGCGTTTTCCGAGTTGATCGGCAACGCGGTTGGCGCGGTGCTTGGTGCGGGTAAACACGAGCACCCGCGAGAGGGCTTTGTCGCCCAAAATGTTACCAAGCAGCCCCACCTTATCGCCGGCAGGCGAGTGGTAGACGCTCTGCTTGATCCGCTCGACCGGTGTGGCCTGGGGCGTCACCTCGACGCGGATCGGTTTGATCAGAATATCGCCCGCGAGGCGCGCGATATCGCTGGGCATGGTGGCCGAAAACAGCAGCGATTGGCGCTCCTTGGGCAAGGCCGCGATGACCTTCTTGATGTCGCGCGCGAAGCCCATGTCGAGCATCCGATCGGCCTCGTCGAGGACGAAAAACTCGACCGCGTCGAGCCTGAGATGCTTCTGGTTCATGAGATCAAGCAGGCGGCCGGGGGTGGCGATGACGATGTCGACGCCGCGGGTCAAAGCGTTGACCTGGGGCTTCTGGCCGACACCGCCGTAGATGACGGTCTGGCGCAAATGCAGATGCTTGCCGTATAGGCGAAACTCCTCGCCGATCTGGATGGCGAGTTCGCGGGTTGGCGCAAGAACCAAGGCGCGCGTGCTGCGCGGCCCAATGTTCTCGTGCTTGCGGGAAAGCTGGTGGAGAATCGGCAGCGCGAACGCAGCCGTCTTGCCGGTGCCGGTCTGGGCGATGCCCAGCACATCCCGGCCATTCATGAGTTCGGGGATAGCCCGATCCTGAATCGGCGTCGGGGTGGTGTGTTTTCTGTCATTCAAAGCACGTTGGATCGGTTCGGCCAGGCCGAGTTCCGAGAAATTACTAATAGTCACGTATATATCCTTATGCACCAGGAAACGCGGACGGCGTCAAAGACGCAGGCCCGGCCTGGCGGTTCGCCCTGCTCCGGGCGCGGCCGGAACGGGAAGTTTTTGGGGTGATAGTTCTCAGGACGTGGCGCCGCCTATCGGCAGCGCGTCGCGCAATCGCGAGAAAATTATAGGGGACAAGTGGGCCCACTCGGCCAAAATGTCAAGTAAATCAATTTACTATGCCCCGCGGCACAAGCTGGCTCTACTCTAGGGCCGGAACAAATACCACGCGGAATACCCTAAATCAGGGTTGATTCTGGGCTGTTTGTAGCGCCAACCCTATAAATTTCTCTTAAACCATAAAATTCCGGCTGAACTGGGACACCGGGCGCGGATCACCTCGATCTGCCTATTTTCCGCAAACCCCTGGAAATTCTGTATCTTAGACGCTAAAATCCACCCAGGTCGTCTGTGGAAGCGAACAGCAAAGATTCGCATTCTCACGATCTCCCATTCATATTTGGGAATATCCTGCCGGTGACGAACCTTCGCCCGGACGGAAAAGGCTGGGGGAGAAGCATTCGGTGTTTGGGGAGAAGCTGTAGGTATGGTGTCTTTCGACCAATCAAAGCCCGCGCAGGGTCTCTACGATCCGCGCAATGAGCACGACGCCTGTGGTGTCGGCTTTGTGGCCAATATCAAGGGCCGCAAGTCGCACGAGATTATCCTCAATGGGCTGCAAATTCTTGTCAATCTGGACCATCGCGGCGCCGTTGGCGACGATCCGCTGGTCGGCGATGGCGCCGGCTGCCTGATCCAACTTCCCGATGCGCTGCTGCGCGACTGGGCGGCGAGCGCCGGCCACGATCTGCCCGAACCCGGCCATTACGCCGTCGCCATGTGCTTCCTGCCGCGAGACGATTCCGCGCGCGAAGCCGCAATGGGACATTTCGAGAAATTCATCACCGCCGAGGGCCAATCGCTGCTCGCGTGGCGTGATGTGCCGACAGATCTGGACGGCATCGGCACGCGCGTGATCGAGACCATGCCCGCTATTCGCCAAGCCATCGTCGTACGCAACCCGGCGCTGGCCGATCAGGACGCGTTCGAGCGCAAAATACTGACCATTCGCAAGCAGACGCTCAACAGGGCCCGCGCCGAGGACGGTGAGCTTGCGGACTTCTATATGCCGTCGTTTTCGTCGCGCACGATCGTCTACAAGGGTTTGTTGCTGGCACGCCAGGTCGGCACCTTCTACCGCGACCTTGCCAATCCGTTGACCCAATCGGCGCTGTCGATGGTTCACCAGCGTTTTTCGACCAATACCTTTCCCTCGTGGCCGCTGGCGCATCCCTACCGCATGATCGCCCATAACGGCGAGATCAACACGGTGCGTGGCAACGTCAACTGGATGTCAGCCCGGCGTCACTCGATGGCCAGCGACCTGCTGGGACCGGATTTGGATAAGATGTGGCCGTTGGTTACGCTTGGCCAGTCGGACACCGCCTGCATCGATAACGCGCTCGAAGTGCTGGTCGCCGGCGGCTATTCCCTGGCCCATGCCATGATGATGCTGATACCCGAGGCCTGGGCCGGCAATCCGTCGATAGACCCCAAGCAGCGGGCGTTTTACGAATATTACGCCGCGCTGATGGAACCGTGGGACGGTCCCGCAGCCATCGCCTTTACCGATGGCCTACAGATCGGCGCGACGCTTGACCGCAACGGCCTGCGCCCGGCGCGTTACGTCGTCACCGACGACGATCAGGTCATCATGGCGTCAGAAGTCGGCGTGCTGCCGGTACCCGAAGAACGTATCGTCAAGAAATGGCGGCTGCAGCCCGGCAAGATGCTGCTCATCGACTTCGCCGAAGGCCGCATCATCGACGATAGCGAGATCAAGCAGCAGCTCGCCGACGAACACCCCTACCAGGAGTGGCTCGACAGCACGCAGTTCAAGCTCGAGGAACTCGACAACAAGGCGGAAGATGCAGAAGCGGCCGACGACCCGGCGCGGCGTAACGCGCCCGATGAACGCCTGCACGCCCAGCAGTCTTTCGGCTATACCCAGGAAGACCTGCATATGTTCCTGGAGCCGATGGCGCGCACCGGCGAGGACCCCATCGGCTCGATGGGGGTCGACACGCCTATTGCCGTACTGTCTCGGCAACCGAAGCTGCTCTACAATTATTTCAAGCAGAATTTCGCCCAGGTGACCAACCCGCCGATCGACCCGATCCGCGAGGAGTTGGTGATGTCGCTGGTGTCGATGATCGGCCCACGGCCCAACCTGCTCGGCCATCATGCCGGCACCCATTACCGGCTCGAAGTGGCGCAGCCGATCCTGACCAATCCCGATCTCGCCAAGGTGCGGGCCATCTCGACGATTGTCGGCGACGCCTTCCGGACCCGCACCATCGACACGACCTGGCCGGTTGCCAGCGGCGCAGAAGGTCTCCAAACCGCACTCGAACATGTCTGTCACGAAGCGACCGACGCGGTCATCTCCGGTCACAATATTCTCGTGCTCTCCGACCGCGCCGCATCGGCCCAACGGGTGGCGATGCCGGCTCTGCTGGCCACCGCCGCCGTGCACCATCATTTGATACGCCAGGGTCTGCGGACCTCCACCGGCTTGGTCGTCGAGACCGGAGAGGCGCGCGAGGTGCACCATTTCTGCGTCCTCGCGGGCTATGGCGCCGAGGCAATCAACCCCTGGCTGGCGTTCGATACGCTGGAGGAAATCCGGGTTCGCGACGGGCTCGAGCAGACCGCCGAAGAGGTACGCAAAAACTACGTCAAGGCGGTAAACAAGGGCATCCTTAAGGTGATGTCCAAGATGGGCATCTCGACCTATCAGTCCTATTGCGGCGCGCAGATCTTCGATGCCGTCGGATTGGCCAGCGACTTCATCGAGCGCTATTTCACCGGTACGCCCTCCATGATTGAGGGCGCGGGGATCGACGCCATCGCCGCCGATGCATTCACGCGCCACAACAATGCCTGGGGCAACAACCCGATCTACCGCGACATGCTGGATGTCGGCGGCGACTTGGCATACCGACTGCGCGGCGAGGACCATGCCTGGACGCCGCAATCGGTTAGCGACCTGCAGCATGCGGTGCGCGGCAATTTGCCCGACAATTATCGCGCCTTTGCCAATTCCATCAACGATCAAAGCGAGCGCTTGCTGACTATCCGCGGGTTGATGAAGTTCAATTTCGCCGAAACGCCGATCCCCCTCGAGGAAGTCGAGCCGGCGGCCGACATCGTTCGCCGGTTTGCCACCGGCGCTATGAGTTTCGGGTCGATCAGCCGCGAGGCGCATACCACGCTGGCCATCGCCATGAACCGCATCGGCGGCAAGTCCAACACCGGCGAGGGCGGCGAGGAAGTCGACCGGTTCACGCCGTTGCCGAACGGCGATTCGATGCGCTCCGCGATCAAGCAGGTCGCTTCGGGCCGTTTCGGCGTGACCACCGAATATTTGGTCAATGCCGACGATATTCAGATCAAAATGGCCCAGGGCGCCAAACCCGGCGAGGGCGGTCAGCTGCCCGGTCACAAGGTCAATAAAAACATCGCCGAGGTGCGTCACTCGACGCCGGGCGTCGGTCTGATTTCGCCACCGCCCCATCACGACATCTATTCGATCGAGGATCTGGCCCAGCTCATCCACGACCTGAAGAACGTCAATCCAAAGGCGCGAGTGTCGGTCAAGCTGGTCTCGGAAGTTGGCGTCGGCACCGTCGCCGCGGGCGTCAGCAAGGCGCGCGCCGACCATGTCACCATATCAGGATTTGAGGGCGGCACCGGTGCCAGCCCGCTGACCTCGCTGACCCACGCCGGGTCGCCTTGGGAGATCGGGCTCGCGGAGACCCAGCAGACGCTAGTGCTCAATGGCCTGCGCGGGCGCATTGCCGTCCAGGTCGATGGCGGACTGCGAACCGGGCGCGACGTCGTTGTCGGCGCCCTGCTTGGCGCTGACGAGTTTGGCTTCTCCACCGCCCCGCTGATCGCGGCCGGCTGCATCATGATGCGCAAATGCCATCTCAACACCTGCCCGGTCGGGGTGGCAACCCAGGATCCGGTACTGCGCAAGCGGTTCACCGGCGCGCCCGAGCATGTCATCAACTATTTCTTCTTTGTCGCCGAGGAAGTGCGCGAATTGATGGCCCAGCTCGGCTTCCGCACGTTCGACGAAATGATCGGCAAGGCCGACAAGCTCGACATGCGCCGCGGCATCGATCACTGGAAAGCCGAAGGCGTCGACCTCAGCCGCCTGCTCTTCCAGGTTCCGGCGCGGCCGGGCGTGGCGATCTACAATTGCGAGACGCAGGACCACAATCTTGAAGCGGCGATGGACAACGAGCTGATCGCGGCGGCGGCGGACGCCCTGGAAAAAGGCGAACCGGTTCGCATCGAAAAACCGATCCAAAACACCAATCGCACCGTCGGCGCCACCCTATCAGGCGAGGTCGCCAAGCGTTACGGCCATGCGGGTCTGCCCGAGAACACCATTTCGATCGGCTTCACCGGTCATGCCGGCGGCAGCTTCGGAGCGTTTCTGGCGCGCGGGGTCAGTCTCGATCTTGTCGGTGATGCCAACGACTATGTCGGCAAGGGCCTGTCGGGCGGCCAGCTGATCGTACGCCAACCGCGCGACGGCGGACGCGTCGCGTCAGAAAACATCATTATCGGCAACACCGTGCTGTACGGCGCGATTGCCGGTGAGGCGCATTTTGAGGGCGTGGCGGGCGAACGGTTCGCGGTGCGCAATTCCGGCGCCATCACCGTCGTCGAGGGCGTCGGCGATCATGGCTGCGAGTACATGACCGGCGGCGTAGTCGTCGTTCTCGGCGAAACGGGGCGCAACTTCGCGGCCGGCATGTCGGGCGGTATCGCTTATGTCTACGATCCTGACCGCACATTCGCCGATCGATGTAATACGGCGATGGTCGATCTCGAACCGATTGCGCCGACCGACCCCGAGGTTACTGAAGGTCTCGAAGCGCCGCATCAACTTTCGGTCAGCGCCGAGGATAGCGGGATGGGCTACATGCTGGGCTTCGATACCGAGCGGCTGCGTATTCTGGTCGAACGGCATCGCTTGCTGACCGGCAGCGAAAAAGCCAGCGCGCTGCTCGACGATTGGGACGCCACACTCGCTAATTTCGTCAAAGTGGTGCCCCAGGATTATCGGCGTGCGCTACTCGAATTGCAGGCTGAGCGCGAGGCGGCTGCCGCCGCAGCCCAGTAAGTCACCGGCCGGCGAAGGAAGTAAGTTATGGGTAAAAACACCGGATTTCTCGAATTTGAGCGCCAGGATCGCGGCTATGAGCCGGCCGAGTCGCGCCGCAAGACCTGGAAAGAGTTCGTCGAGCCCCTGCCCGACCCCGAACTCGAAAACCAAGCCGCGCGCTGCATGGATTGCGGCATCCCGTTCTGTCATACCGGCTGCCCGGTCAATAATTTGATCCCCGACTGGAACGATCTGGTCTACCGCGACCAATGGGAAGCCGCGGTGAGGACCCTGCATTCGACCAACAATTTCCCCGAATTCACCGGCCGCATCTGTCCGGCGCCGTGCGAGGAAGCGTGCACCCTGAATATCGATGACGCGCCAGTGACCATCAAGACCATCGAATGCGCCATCGTCGACCGGGGCTGGCAGGAAGGCTGGATTAAGCCCCTCATCGCCACCACACGCACCGGCAAGCGGATTGCTGTCGTTGGCTCCGGACCAGCCGGGATGGCTTGCGCGCAGCAGCTTGCCCGCGCCGGCCATGATGTCACCCTGTTCGAGAAGAACGACCGCGTTGGCGGCTTGCTG
>JBLHHE010000083.1:0-7515 GCA_047616465.1 Alphaproteobacteria bacterium | reverse complement strand
CAAAAATATCGATGCGGTGCGCCGCGAAGTCGGCATGGTGTTCCAGTCGTTCAACCTGTTTCCCCATCTCACGGTGTTGGAGAACTGCACCTTAGCTCCGATTTGGGTGCGTAAGACACCGAAGGCGGAAGCCGAAGCAATCGCCATGGAGCTGCTCGAAAAGGTCAAAATTCCCGAGCAGGCGGGCAAATATCCCGGGCAAATGTCGGGCGGCCAGCAGCAACGCGTCGCCATCGCCCGCTCCCTATGCATGCGCCCCAACATCATGCTGTTCGACGAACCGACCTCGGCGCTCGATCCGGAAATGATCAAGGAAGTGCTCGATGTGATGGTCGATTTGGCGGAATCGGGCATGACGATGCTGGTGGTCACCCACGAAATGGGATTTGCCTCCCAGGTCGCCGACCGGGTCATTTTTATGGACGAGGGACAGATTGTCGAGCAGAACACCCCCGACGAATTCTTCAACAACCCGCAGTCCGACCGTACCAAGCTGTTCCTGAGCCAGATCCTCAGTCACTAGCTCCCCCGAACCGCCCTTCCAACGGGTCAACCGAAACTAACGAGTCATGTTCGACACCGTACTTGCGCTGGCGCCCGTATTTTTGATGATCGCGGCGGGTTGGCTAGCCCGCCGCTTTTGGCTGCGCGACGCCGACGCCTGGCGGCCGGCGGAAAAGCTGGCCTACTATTTGTTCATCCCGGCCTTGGTGATCGACGATCTGGTCGCCGCCGACCTCACCGGTATCGAAATTTCCGGCATGGTGCTGGCTCTGCTCGGCGCTGTGTTCATTGTCGCCCTCGCGCTGTTGGCGCTGCGCCGGCCACTGTCGGCGGCCCTCGCCATAAACGACAGGGCCTTCACCTCGGTGTTTCAGGGTTCGATCCGGGCCAATTTCTTCATCACCCTGGCCGCCGCGCCCCGCCTGTTGGGCGACGAGGCGGCGGCCCTGGTGATCCTCCTGGTCGCGTTTTTCACCGTCGTCGCTAACGTCCTGAGTGTGCTGGTGCTGGCGCGCTATGGCGACGGCGGCAAAACCGGCATCGGCCACTTGCTCAGCCGGTTAGCGAAAAATCCCTTCATCGTCGCCACCCTGGCCGCGGTGACGCTCAATCTCAGCGGCGTCGTCATCCCCACCACCATCGAAGGCACGCTGGGGCTGTTTGCCGGCGCGGGTTTACCGTTAGCGCTGATGACCGCCGGCGCCGGCCTGCGCCTGGCCCATGTCGGCCGCCACATCAACGGACTTGCCGTCGCCAGTGCCGGTAAGCTGGTCGCAATGCCGCTCTTGGCGTGGGCCATCGCCAGCGTGCTCGGGCTCAACGAGCTGGCCATCGCCACCCTGGTGCTGTTCCACAGCCAACCGACGGCGATAACGTCCTACGTGCTGGCGCGCCAGATGGGCGGCGACCACGAGCTGATGGCGACCATCCTGACAGTGCAGACAATATTGGCCATCGTCACCATACCGTTGCTGATGACCATGGTGATTTAACGTCGGACTCCTTACCCCAGGGCGTATTCCAGCTCGGCGATCAGGTCGCGGGAATCCTCGACCCCCACCGACAACCGCACCAGGCTGTCGCTGATGCCCAGCGCCGCGCGGTTTTCCGGCGGGACCGAGGCATGGGTCATAATCGCCGGATGCTCGATCAGGCTTTCCACCCCGCCTAGGCTTTCGGCCAAGGCAAACAGCCGGCAGCGTTCGAGGAAGGCAACGCTTTCGTCGAGCCCGCCCTTGAGGATCGCCGTCACCATGCCGCCGAAACCGTCCATTTGCCGGCGCGCCAACTCGTGCTGCGGATGGCTTGCCAGCCCGGGATAAATCACCCGGTCGACCGCCGCATGGCCTTCGAGAAACTCAGCGACCTGTTGCGCATTGCTGGAATGCTGAGCCATGCGCAACGGCAGCGTCTTGAGCGCGCGCAGCGCCAGGAAGCTGTCGAAGGGCCCGGCAATGGCGCCGACCGCGTTCTGCAAATAAGCCAACCGCTCGGCCAAATCATCGCGCTCGACGACCACGATTCCGCCGACCACATCGGAGTGGCCATTCAAGTATTTCGTCGCCGAATGGACGACAATGTCGATGCCGTGATCGAGCGGCCGCTGAATGTAGGGCGAGGCGAAGGTATTGTCGCACACGGTAATCAGCCCGTGTTCCTTGGCAACAGCTGCGACCGCCGACAGATCGACGATGCGCAACATCGGGTTGGTCGGCGTCTCCACCCAGATCATTTTGGTGTTGGGCTTGATCGCCGCCGCAATCCGATCCGGATCGGTCATATCGATAAAGGAGAAATCCAGATTGGCGGTGCGCCGGCGCACATTCTCGAAGATGCGAAACGTGCCGCCATAGAGATCGTCCATCGAGATCACATGGTCGCCGCTGTCGAGCAATTCGAGAATGGTGCCGATCGCCGCCATGCCCGAGGCAAAGGCGAAGCCGGCATTGCCGTTCTCCAAATCGGCGACGCAGGCCTCGTAGGCGCCGCGCGTCGGGTTCTTGGTGCGGGCGTATTCGTAACCCTTATGCTTACCCGGGCTTTCCTGAACGAAGGTCGAGGTGGCGTAGATCGGCGTCATGATGGCGCCGGTCGTCGGGTCGGGCTGCTGGCCCGCATGGATGGCCCGTGTGGCGAACCGGGGCCGGTTGGTCTTGTCGGTCATAAGGTTGGAATGCTCCGCAACTATCAGAGGTTTTGGCGGTAACGCCTTAGTCGATGATCGCCACCGCGTCGATTTCGATCATACATCGCGGGTCGGTCGCCAATTGCACCACCTGCACCGTCGTCGTGGTCGGCTTGTTGTCGCCGAAATATTCGGCCCAAACCTTGTTAAGCGAATCCTGATCGGACAGGTCGGTGCAATAGCGGTTGGCGGTAACGATGTCGGAGAAAGTCGCACCCACGGCGTCGAGGCCCTTCTTGATGTTTTCCAGCACCATCCGGGTTTGGCCCTCCATATCCGGCGGAATGCCGTCGAATTCTTCCGGCACGTGAGGGTGGCTGTGATAGACCGGCGTAGCTGTGCAGCCCGCCAAATAGACCGTGGTGCCACCGGTCACCTTGATAGCCGGTGCATAGGGCATCCACATATCCGGCGCATCGGGCCAATGAATATGTTCGATTTTTTTCGCCATGGCGAACCTCCCTTAAAATCATTTGTGAACCGCCAGTGTAGCGGCATTTTCGCGGCCGAAACAGCAGCCGCCGCGAGTTTAAGCGTCGTAAGGGTCGTGATGGCCCTTTCCCAAAGGGTCGCGGTAGGCGTCGCCGCCGTCGAGCAATCCCCGCGCCAATAGATCCTTGAAAGCGCCGATGGTCTGCGCCACGCCGGTGGCGAGATCGACGCGCGGCCAGTCACCGACCAGGTTTCGCAGCGCGCCATCGTCGAGCCCGCTGACGAAGGGCAGCGGATCGCCGTCGATACGAACTTGCGCATCGGGCGCCGCTTGGCCGATCGCCGCCACCACCTCGGCGATTGTCGTATCGGCGCCGCACAGATCGCACACATGGGCGCCGTCGACGCCAGCCCGCGCCGCGCGGATAAAGGCGTCGGCGACCTCGACCGTGTGCTGCAACATGATCGGTCCGTCGAACGGGATGGCGAAGCGTTGCCCGGCGGCGGCAGCCAGCATCGCCTTGGTCGGCGCGGCGGTCACCCCCTGATCGCGCCCGGGACCATAGACCGTGTGGGGCCGGATGCCGATGCTCGGCACCTGCCAGGTGCGCCAATAGACGTCGGCAATCGCCTCGTCGGCCATCTTGAAGGCGCCATAGAGGGTGCTCGGCCAGGGATCGCCATCGGGCGGCAGCGCCGCGACCGAACTGGCGTAGGCCAGCCCGCGAACCCCCAACGCCCGCGCCGCCTCGAATACGTTGACCTGACCGACCACATTGACCTGGGCGCCGCGAACCGGATCGGCATTACAGAACGGCACCTGCAGCGCCGCCAGATGCACGATCGCGCCCACCTTATGATCGGACAGGACGTCTTTCAGAATATCGGGCTCACGGATATCGCCGGCCACCCAGGTGACCCCGTCGGCCGCGGCCTCATCCATCACCAGGCGCAGGCGGCGGCGATCCTCGGCAATATCGAACACCACCGGCGTTGCCCCGTCGCGCACCAAATTGGCCACCACCTGCGCGCCGATACAGCCGGCCGCGCCGATGACCAGCACCGGCCCTTCTGTCGATGTCGTCATATTCACCTCCTAAACTTTGCAGAGCCGAGTGTAACATCCGCGGCGTCAGAGCTGCGGCTAATTCTACGGCCATGAGCGTGGCAAGCCTGTAAACGTAGAACTGCATGGCTCGGTCATTGGGTTTCCTGGATCCCGGATCAAGTCCGGGATGACGCAGAGAACTGGCGACACTGACCAGACGGTATAAGGCGCCTTCAGGACGCCAACAAAAGCCGTCATCCCGGACTTGATCCGGGATCCATAAACCGCCGACCCGGCAACACCGGACAGGGGTAGCACTGGGCCCACGCTTGCCCAACTCTCGCATCGATCAGCTGCCAAAAAGCTCGTAATTTAGCCTTTGCTGATTGACAGAGGCGGCATATGGGACTTAAATCCGGCCCATCGCGCCGATTTGAGCAGCCAGCTTGCGGGCGCGTAATAAATGCAGCTAAACGGGTGATTATGTAGTCTCCCCGGCTTGTCTGTGGCGGTTTTTTTTGTTGTTTTAGAGTAAGTTAGAGAATTCGGGTTGATCCCCCAGCGGCAGTGCCGCGAACTGGATCCGCGGTAATTTGATGGGCAGCTTGCGTCCGCGTCACCAATAGCTAAAGCGCCGTGGGACAAGTGTTCCACGGGCCCTAAATCAGGCCTGGGAACCAATTTGTCATGACCAAAGATCCTTCAAAATATCGCCGCGAGACCGCCCTGGTGCGCGGCGGACTGCAACGCTCGCAATTCCGCGAAACCAGCGAGGCGCTGTTCCTCAATTCCGGCTATGTGTTCGACAACGCGGCCCAGGCCGAAGCGTCCTTCAAGGGCGAGAACGACAATTTCATCTACTCGCGCTACGGCAACCCCACGGTCAACATGTTCCAGGATCGGCTGGCCGAGCTTGAGGGCGCCGAGGCGTGCTTCGGCACCGCGACCGGCATGGCGGCGGTGTTCGCCTCGCTGGCCTGCCAGCTCAATACCGGCGACCGGGTGGTCTCCTCGCGCGCGGTGTTCGGCTCGTGCCACATCATCGTCGATCAGATCCTGCCGCGCTGGGGCATCGAGACGGTATTCGTCGACGGCACCAATCTGGACGAATGGGAAGCCGCCCTGTCGCAGCCGACCAACGCGGTGTTCCTGGAAAGCCCGTCCAACCCCATGCTCGATTTGGTCGACATCGCCGCGGTCAGCGAGTTGGCCCATGCCGCCGGCGCCTGCGTCATCGTCGATAATGTATTCGCCACGCCGCTCTATCAGCGCCCCCTCGAGCTGGGCGCCGACATCGTCGTCTATTCCGCCACCAAGCATATCGACGGCCAGGGACGGTGCCTGGGCGGCGCGGTGTTGGCCGATGCGAAATTTATGACCGAGAAATTCATGCCGTTTTACCGGCACACCGGCCCGTCGCTGAGCCCGTTCAACGCCTGGATCATGCTGAAATCGTTGGAGACCCTGACGGTGCGCGTCGAGCGCCAATGCGACGCCGCGCTCGATCTGGCGAAGTTCCTCCAGGGCCAGTCGAAGGTAACCCAAGTCTGCCATCCGGGTCTGGAGAGCCACCCCCAGGCAGAGCTGGCGCGACGGCAGATGTCGGGCTTCGGCAATCTGGTGACGTTCGAGGTCGACGGCGGCAAGGAAACGGCGTTCCGGCTGGCCGATGCGCTGCGGATTATCGACATCTCGAACAATCTGGGCGACACCAAGAGCCTGGTCTGCCATCCGGCAACGACCACCCATTCGCGGCTGTCGGAAGAAGAGCGCACCCAGCTCGGCATTTCCCCCGGCGTGCTGCGCGTCTCGGTGGGCTTGGAACATATCGACGATCTGAAGGAAGACCTGGAAGACGCCCTCGCCACCGCGTGAGCAGCGGCTTTGCCCTGGGGGCTAACACGACTATATAAATTGGGCTGGCCGATACCGCCGCAGGAGAAAACCACCATGACCCAGCTTGAGCCCCAGGGAACGGAGACCGGCTTCGTCGAAGCCAATCTGAGCTACACCGTCGATACCGGCGTGAAGCCGGTAAACGAGACCATGGGCCCGGGCGACTTGTCGCGGCGGATCGTCGGCTCCGTTGAGGACCATCTCATGGTCATCCGCGACGGCCGTCCCTTGCGCGACGAATTCAGCGCCGACGTGACCGGGTTCGAATTCGTCGACCATAAAACCGCCATGACCGATTTCTTCGACGCCGATCAGCTCAAGTCGGTTTATTACCCGGAAATCGAAGCGCTGATTAAGGCGCGCCTCGGCGCGGCGCGGGTGGTGATCTTCGATCACACATTGCGCTCGGGCGACGAGGCGACCCGCACCGAAAAACAAATCCGCGAGCCGGTAAAGTCGGTGCACAACGACTATACGGAATGGTCGGGGCCCCAGCGGGTGCGCGAGCTGATGCCGGCCGGCGAGGTCGAGGCGCTGTTGGAAAAGCGCTTCGCCATCATCCAGGTGTGGCGGCCCATCCGCAATCCCATTCAGTCAAATCCGCTGGCGATCTGCGATGCGCGCACCCTATCGACCGATAATTTGATCGCCTCGGAGCGCCGCTACCCGGACCGGGTCGGCGAGACTTACCGGATTTCCTTCGACCCCAACCAACACTGGTTCTACTTCCCCAACATGAACCGCGACGAAGCTTTGGTGTTCAAGGTGTTCGACTCGGCCACCGACGGCCGGGCGCGCTTCACCCCCCACACCTCGTTCGACGACCCCACCACGCCACCGGGCGCCCCGGCGCGCGAATCGATCGAGATGCGCGCGTTGGTTTTCTTCTAGGGATTTCCGTCCCCTACCCGATAAAGGCGCCGCCGTTCACGTCGAGCACCGCGCCGGTGGTGAAGCCGGCGCCCGGCGTCGATAGATACAGGATTGCGTGGGCCAGTTCCTCTGGCGTGCCGAGGCGAAGCACTGGCGTCGAGGCGGCGCGCTGGGCCAGCTTTTCTTCGCCGTGACGCTCGACCCGGGGCGAGCGCACCAAGCCCGGCGCCACCACATTGGCGGTGATGCCATACGGGGCAAGTTCAACGGACAAACGCCGCGTCAGCCCGACCACGGCGGCCTTGCCGGTGGCGTAATCCAAAGACGAGCCGCGCGACGCGGTGCGTCCGGCGACCGACGATATATTGACGATGCGGCCATAGCTGTTGCGCTTCATGATGGGCACGACTTCACGGGTGATCAGGAACTTGGTGTTGATGTTCCAATCGAGCCCCTTGGCCCACATCTCGTCGGTGATCTCTTCGATATCCGGCGCATCGAGGAACCCGCCGGCGCAATTGACCAAAATATCGACCCGGCCCCAGGCGTCGTCGACCACACGCGCCACGTTTTTCAT
>JBLHHE010000082.1:0-7580 GCA_047616465.1 Alphaproteobacteria bacterium | reverse complement strand
GTCGATTCCGGCCCGGCGCACTCGCTCGCCACCGAGGGCGGCGACAGCGCCTTTTTCGCGCTGATGGAAGCCGCGCCCGACACACTCGACCCGGCCCCGGCGACTGCGGACGACGACTGTTTTTGGCTCTACACGTCGGGGTCGACCGGCACCCCCAAGGGCGGCGTCCACGCCCACCGGGATATGGTGGTGTCGAGCCAGTATTACGGCGTCGAGACCCTGGGCGCGACCGAAGACGATATCCACTTTTCCGCCGCCAAGCTGTTCTTTGCCTATGGGCTGGGCAACGCCATGACGTTTCCCCTATGGACCGGCGGCCAGGCGGTGTTGTTCGGCGGGCGGCCAACCCCGGACAGTGTGTCGGAGACCATCGAGGCCTTTCGCCCCACCATCTATTACGGCGTGCCCACCCTGTATGGCGCCCAGTTGCACGCGATGGAGGCGAAAACGGCCGATCTATCGTCCCTGCGGGTTTGCGTTTCGGCGGGCGAGCCCCTGCCGGCGAACATTTTCGAGCGGTGGCGCGACAAGACCGGTCTGACCATCCTCGACGGCATCGGCACCACGGAAATTCTGCATATTTTTATCGGTAACAGTCTTGGCGGTTACAAGCCCGGGACGAGCGGCCGGCTGGTGCCCGGCTATGAGGCGAAGATCGTCGATGATGACGACAAACCAGTGCCCCCCGGTGAGATCGGCAATTTGATGATCCGCGGCGGCTCGGTCATCTCGCGCTACTGGGAGCAACCCGAGCGTACGGCGCACGCCCTGGTCGAGGGCTGGATCCGCACCGGCGATTCCTACTATCAGGACGAGGACGGCTATTTCGTCTGCTGCGGGCGCAGCGACGACATGCTCAAGGTCGGCGGCATCTGGGTATCGCCGGTCGAGATCGAGGCGCAACTGGTCGCCCACGACAAGGTATTGGAAGCGGCCATCGTCGGCCGGCCCGACGACGACGAGATGATCAAGCCGGAAGCGTTCGTAATCCTAAAAGACGCTGGCGACGCCTCGGACGCGCTCGCCGACGAACTGCGCGACCACTGCCGAAGCAATCTGGCGCCCTACAAATATCCGCGCTGGTTCAACTTCGTCGAGGAACTGCCGAAAACCGCCACCGGCAAGATCCAACGGTTTAAGTTGCGGGAGTAGGGCGGGCGGTCCCCATGCTTCGAGACGGCGCTCACGCGCCTCCTCAGCATGAGGTTTTTTGTCAGGCCAGGGTAAATTACCTAACCTCATCCTGAGGAGGGACCGCAGGTCCCGTCTCGAAGGACGGCGACAGGCTACACGCCCAAATAGCTGTGCTGCACACCCTCGTCGGCGCGCAGTTCCTCCGAGGTGCCGGTCCACACCACCGCGCCCTTTTCGACGATGTAGTGGCGGTCGGCGATGCGGGTCAGGGCCTCGACATTTTTGTCGATCACCAGAACGGCCTGGGCCTCTTCCCGGAGGCTTTCCAGACACTGCCAGATCTCGGCGCGCACCATGGGCGCCAGTCCCTCGGTCGCTTCGTCGAGGATGAGCAAGCGCGGATTGGTCATCAACGCCCGGCCGATCGCCAGCATCTGTTGCTCGCCGCCGGAGAGCTGATTGCCCATGCTGGTCAGCCGCCCGCCCAAGACCGGGAACAAATCGATGACCCGCTCCATCGTCCACCCCCGGTAGCCGTCGCGTGGCGGCATCGCCGTGGCGATCAGGTTTTCGCGTACGGTCAGGTTGGGGAATATTTGCCGCCCCTCGGGCACCAGCCCCAGGCCGGCCTTGGCGACGCGAAACGACGGCAAGCCATGGATCGGCTCGTCCTCGAACAAAATCTCGCCGGCACGGATCGGCAAGATGCCCATGATAGAGCGCACGGTCGTCGTCTTGCCCATACCGTTGCGCCCCAGCAGGGTCACGAACTCGCCCGCGCCGATCTCGAAGCTCATGCCGAACAGCACTTGGCTGTCACCATAGGCCGCCTCGATGGAACGCACGGAAAGCATCAGCCACCCTCCGAGGTGCCGAGATAGGCGTCGCGTACTTGCGGGTCAGCGCGAATGTCGGCCGGCGCCCCGGTGGCGATACTACGTCCATAGACCAGCACCGTGATGCGGTCGGCCAGAGCGAACACCGCGTCCATATCGTGCTCGATCAGTAGCATGGTGTAGTCCGACTTCAGCTCGCCCAGCAAGCTCACCATGCGCTGGCTTTCCTCGACGCCCATCCCCGCCATCGGCTCGTCGAGCAGCAGCATTTTGGGGCGGGTGGCCAGCGCCATGGCAATTTCGAGCTGGCGTTTCTCGCCGTGGGCCAGATTGCCGGCAAGAACTTCGGCGCGGGGGCCCAGGCCGACCCGCTCGAGCACCTCGCGCGCCGGTTCCCGCAGCCGCGCGTCATCGCCCGTCGGCCGCCAAAAACGAAAGCCGTGGCCGCTGCGCGCCAGCACAGACATGGCCACGTTATCGAGCACCGAAAATTCGGGAAAGATGCTGGTGATCTGGAACGAGCGGGCGAGGCCCCGGCGCGAACGGGTAGACGGCTGCAGCCGGGAGATGTCGCCGCCATCGAAGACGATCTCGCCGCCATCCGCCTTGAGCTGACCCGACAGCAGATTGACCAAAGTTGTCTTGCCGGCGCCGTTAGGGCCGATGACGGCGTGGATTTCGCCCGCCGTCACTTCCAGCGATAAATTATCGGTGGCGACGATGCCGCCGAAAGACTTGCGCAGGCTGCGCGTCGCCAGCATGAGATCAACCATCGTCGCGCCGCCGTTCGAACAAACCGATAAGGCCGGTCAAGCCACCGCGCACATACAAGACCAGCACAATCAGCAGCGGACCGAAGATCAGGTGCCAATGCACGGTAAGGCTCGACAGTACTTCCGACAGGAGTAGAAACGCCGTCGCCCCCAAGACAGGCCCGAACAGGCTGCCCATGCCCCCCATGATGACCATGAACATAAGTTCGCCCGAGCGCGGCCAGTCCATCATGTCGGGGCTGACAAATTTTTCGAAGTTGGCCTGCAAGACACCGGCCAGGCCGCAAATCACGCCGGAGATAACGAACGCCGTCAGCCGGTAGACATAAGTCGGTACACCCACCGTCTGCAGCCGCGTCTCGTTCGACCGCGCGCCTTGGATAATCATGCCGAAACGCGAATTAACCAGACGCCGGGTCAGATAGATGACCCCGAGCAGCAGCGCGAAAATCACATAATAGAATGTCTGATTGTCGTCGATCGACAGATCCAGGCCGGCGATTTTGAACTCGCTGCGGTTCCAGATATTGAGACCGTCATTGCTGCCGTATTTATCGGCACTGACCCCGAGAAAAAACACCATCTGGGCGAACGCCAGGGTGATCATGATGAAGTAGACACCACGGGTGCGCAGCGAGATGGCGCCGAACACCAGCGCCGCCAGACCGCTGATCGCCAACGCCACCGGCCACTGAATGAAGCCGCTGTTGATCTCGTGGAAGCCGAATATGGCCACGGTATAGCCGCCGATACCGATATAGGCGGCATGGCCGAAGCTGACCAAGCCGCCATAGCCCAGAATTAGATTGAGGCCGACGGCGGCGATCGACCAGATCATGATGCGGGCGAACACATCGACATAGAAAGACTCGCCAACCGCCGGCGCGACGATCGGCATGAGGGCGAACACCACCAGCAGGATCGTGGTGGTCAAATTTGTCGGTTTGCCGAATAGACTCTTTATCATCGGATCACCCGCCGCGCGGCGGGAACAGGCCCTGGGGGCGGAAGAACAAAATGGCGGCCATCAAGATGTAGATCAGCATCGACGACAGGGCCGGCCCGGCGGTCTCGGCGGCGTTCTCCTGCAGAAATGTCAGCAACAGCACATCGAGGAAGGCCCGTCCCATGGTGTCGATCACCCCGGCGAGGATGGCGGCGATAAAGGCGCCTCGGATCGAGCCGATACCGCCGATAACGATGACGACGAAGGCCAGGATCAAGATATCCTCACCCATGCCGATCTGGGCCTGGTTGATCGGCGCGATCAACATGCCGCCCAGCCCCGCCAGCATCGCGCCGAGGCCGAACACCACTGTAAACAACAGTTGGATATTCACCCCCAGCGCCCCAACCATGGTGCGGTTCGAGGCGCCGGCGCGGATCAGCATGCCGAGCCGGGTCTTGGCGACCAGCCAATAGAGGCCAATGGCAACGGCGATGCCGACCAAAATGATAAACATCCGATAGGTCGGATAGACGATCCCCAGCGGCAGGGAAATGCTGCCGTCGAGGAATAGGGGTAACGGAATCGCCATCCCCGCCGGCCCCCAGACGATGCTCACCAGCTCGTTGAAAAACAGAATCAGCCCGAACGTCGCCAGCACCTGATCCATATGACCGCGCGCGTACAACGTCCGCAGCGCGACGAATTCGAGCACCATGCCAAAAACGAAAGTCAACGGCAGCGCCAGCAGCAATCCGATAATGAAGGAGCCGGTCCACAAGGTTAGCGTCGCGGCGAAGAACGCGCCGACCATGTAGATCGAGCCGTGGGCCAGATTGACCAGATCCATGATGCCGAACACCAGCGTCAGACCCGCGGCCAATAGGAACAGCAATATCCCCAACTGAAGACCGTTGAGCAGTTGTTCGGCAAAAAAACTAATTTCCATCTTCGGGTCCGGACCGCACTACAGAGAGCTGAATGCAAAAACGGGGGCCTTGCAGCCCCCGTCTCGCTCCAGAAGCTCTGGTCACAATTACAGTTTGCAGTCCTTGGCGTAAACGTCCTGATGGTTTTCCAGCGCGATGCCGGTAATCTTGGTCGTCCACTTGCCATCGGCGTCGGCAACGACTTCGCGACTATAGAAATTCTGGATCGGGAAGTGGTTGTTGCCGAAGGTGATATTGCCGCGCACCGATGGGAAATCGGCTTTTTCCAGCGCCGCGCGCATGGCGTCGATATCACCTATCTTGCCACCGGTTGCCTCGACCGCCGACTTAATCAGAAAGATCGAATCATAGGCCTGCGCCGCATAGAAAGACGGATAGCTGCCATGCTTCGCCTTGAAGTCGGCAACGAAGCGGTTGTTCTGGGGGTTATCTATATCGGGCGACCAGAACTGGGTCATGGTGGCGCCGAGAACACCCGTCATCTTCGCCTGTTGCAGGCGCGGCAGGCTGAGCGCATCGAGCGTATAGACCGAATAGAGCGGCACATCGGACAGGCCGGCCTGGGCATATTGCTTCAGGAAAGCCGGGCCATGCTTGCCAGGATAGAAGGTAAATACCGCATCAGGTTTTGCCGCTTTGACCTTGGTGAACTCGGCCGACCAGTCGATCTGCGTCGGCCAGGTTGTCATATCCTTGCCGACGACCTTGCCCTTGAAGGTACGCTCGACGCCATTGACCATGTCCTTGCCCGCGGCATAGTTCGGCGCGATGACATAGAGCGATTTGACGTCACGCTGGTTCAGCACCTCGCCCAGCGCCATCGGCGTCTGGTCGTTCTGCCACGAGACGTTGAAGAAGTTGGCGTTGCAGTTCTTGCCCGCTAACGGCGACGGACCGGCATTGGCGCTGATGAGAATTTTGTTGGCATCCAGCACCACCGGCGCCGAGGCCAGCAGGACGTGCGACCAGATATAGCCGGCGACAATATCCACATCGTCGGACTTGACCAGCTTTTCGGTCTTCTGCTTGCCCTTCTGCGGGTTGAACTCGTCGTCCTCGTACAGGATTTCGACATCGAGCGAGCCCATCTTGCCGCCGATATGCTGGACCGCCAGATCGACGGCCTTCTTTTGATCGACGCCAATGATGGCGGCGCCCGTGGTCAGCGTGGTGACAAAGCCGATTTTGATGGATTCGGCGAATACCGGCGACGCCATCAGGGCCAGAGCCGCGCTCGCGCCAAGAAGTTGTTTCATCATGGATTTTTCCTCCCAATCGTGATTTTCGCCATGGGACCACAACAGACCGACAATGAAAAGCACCAAGCATGTCCCCCTTTCGGCGGAGGTTGGTTATAACGATCCTCGAGCGAGCTAATTTGAACGAAGTTTGGGAGACGGCCGGTATGACGGCAAACAAAATTCAGTCGCGGCGCAGCTTTATTTTTACGCCGGGCAACCGTCCAGAGTATTTTACCAAAGCGCTGACATCGGGCGCCGATATCGTGTGCGTCGAACTCGAAGACGGGGTCGCCCCCCACGATAAGGACGAGGCGCGGGCGAAGATGCTGGAATTATTCGCCGAGCCGCACCCCGATGACGGGATCGAGCGCATCGTCCGCGTTAATTGCGGGCGCACCATCGACGGCATGGCCGATCTCGAGGCGATTTTACGCGCCCATTGCCCGGTGCCATCGATCATGCTGCCAAAGGTGAAGGGGCCGAAGGAAATTCGCGGGATCGCCGAGATGTTCGAAGAACACGGCCTGGAGACCCGCATACAGGCGATCATCGAGACCAATGAGGGGCTTGAGGCCGCCTACGAGATCGCCCAGGCCACACCGCGCCTCGACGCGCTGTTGTTCGGCGCGGTCGATCTGGCCGCCGAGCTGCGCTGCACCAACAGTTGGGAGGCCATGCTCTACGCCCGTTCGCGGACCGTTCACGCCGCCGCGGCCGCCGGTATCGACGTCATAGATGTGCCTTGGCTCGACTTAGAGGATATGGAGGGGATGCGCCGCGAGGCTGAATCCAGCGCCGGTCTGGGCTTTACCGGCAAGGGCGCCATCCACCCCAAACAGATCGCGGTTCTAAACCAGGTTTACTCGCCCGATCCCGACGAAGTCGCCTATGCCCGCAAGGTCATCGATGCGTACGCGCAAGCCAATACCGGGGTCGTCGTGGTCGACGGCAAGTTGATCGAGCGGCCGGTATTGCGCACCATGCACCTGATTTTGGCCCGCGCCGAACGGGCGGACGAGGGCTGAGCGCCAACAGGCGGCGCTACCGCGTCGATCGCAGATCAATGTCTCAATCAGACACCATTTTTGAAAGCCAACCAACACGAGAGTTGGGCAAGTTTAGTTACAGATTTGCCCATGTCCGGTGTTGGGGGCATACCGGTCGTAATTGGTAGCTACTGCTGACGGCGGGAAATAGCCAAAAGCTGCCATTCAGTAAAAGCTAATATATAATATGGTTACCGGATTTTCACTGTCTCGGTTCGGCATAATCAGAGCGTTTGTACGAGAGGAGATAGAAAGGGCCACGCCAGTAATTTCTGGCGCGACCCCTTCAGTACTCTTACGTTGTCGAGGGTGGGTTACATACCCATACCGCCCATACCGCCCATACCGCTCATGTCCGGCATGCCACCGCCACCGCTGGCCGATTGGGGTTTCTCGGCAACCATGGCTTCGGTGGTGATCAGCAAACCGGCCACCGAAGCGGCGTCCTGCAATGCTGTCCGCACAACCTTCGCCGGATCGATAATGCCTGCCTTGACCAGGTCGGTGTACACACCCAATTGGGCGTCGTAGCCGTAGGTCGGGTTCTTCTGCTCCAGCAATTTGCCCGCAACCACGGCGCCGTCGGCGCCGGAGTTCTCGACGATCTGGCGCAATGGCGTCCGGATCGCCTTGCGGACGATGTTGATGCCGACC
>JBLHHE010000081.1:0-7583 GCA_047616465.1 Alphaproteobacteria bacterium | reverse complement strand
AGCAATACCAGCGCCCTGCCCGGCATCCAGAAGGCCAACTTGATCGACAAGAACGCCCGCGAGATGGACGCCATTGTCGACAATGGCTACGTCATCATCGGCTCGCCCGACCAGGTCGCCGAGCAGTTGCGCGAGGTCGTACACGATCTGCACTTCGGGCAGCTCATGCTGCTGCTGCAATTCGGCAACATGAGCAAGGATGTGGCCAACAACAACACCCGCCTCTACGCCGAGAAGGTGATGCCGCAACTGGCCGACGTCTGGTCGGAGTGGGAAAACAAATGGTGGCCGAAACCAATGTCGCTGCCCAGCCGCGCGGTCCCGAGCCCGATAAATGCCGCGATAGCCGCGGAATAGGCAGAAACGACGGCCGAATATAATCACGAGAACCGGTAATCCGGTTTTCCAAAGATAAAGCTAAAGCCTATGGATTCTCCCGCAGTATCTCATGTCGAAGTAAACGGTAATCCGTGCCGGGTCTGGACCAAAGGCTCGGGCCGGCGCATCGGTTTCCTCGCCGGTTTTGGCGGCTTGCCAAAATGGATTCCCTTCCTCGATCAGCTAGCCGAGAAATACGAGGTCGTGGCGCCATCGATCCCTGGATTTCCGGGCGGCATCGGACACCAGAGTTGCGACACCCACATCGACTGGGTCGTCGCCATCCGCGATCTGCTCGACGAAGCCGGCCTGCTTGGTGGCGCGCCCCTGATCGGGTCGGGACCGGGCGCCTCGCTGGCGGCCGAGGTCGCGGCGTTTTGGCCGGGCGAAGTCGAACGTTTGGCCTTAATTGCGCCGTGGGGGATATCGAGCAACGACACGCCGATGGCGGACCCGTGGGCGCAACGTGTCCACGAAGTGGCCGGCTTAATGTGTTCCGATCCAAGCCGCTGGCAAGACCTGAAAGCTGAACCCGAAGGGGCGAATTCCGCCGAGTGGCCGATCGAGCAATCGCGGGCTCTGGAGGCCAGCGCGCGAATTTTCTGGCCCCTGGGCAACACCGGGCTGGCGAAGCGGCTTGGCCATATCACCTGTCCGGCCTTACTGCTGCACGGCGATAGCGACCAGGTGATATCGGCGACATATATGGAAGCCTTCCGCGCCGGCATCGGCGGCGAGACGACCCTCAAAACCATTGCCAACGCCGGCCACCTCGCCGAACTGGATCAACCGCAAGCGGTCACCGACGCCATTCACACGTTTCTCTAGGGGTACCCATGGCGACATTCGTATTGGTGCAAGGGGCATGGCACGGCGGATGGTGCTGGCGGCGGGTCACCGAGCGGCTGCGCGCCCAGGGCCACACGGTATTCACACCGACCCTCACCGGGCTGGGCGACCGCGCCCATCTTCCCACGCCCGAGGTCAATCTCGACACCCATATCGCCGACGTCTTGGGGCTGATCGAGACCGAAGAGCTGTCCGATATCGTTTTATGCGGCCATAGCTATGGCGGCATGGTGGTCACCGGCGCCGCCGATCGGATTGCCGGCAAGATCAGCTCACTGGTGTTCCTCGACGCCTTCATCCCCGAAAACGGCCAGTCGCTGTTCGACATTCAAGGCCCCGAGCGCGAGAAAATGTCACGCACCCTAGCCGAGGAACAGGGACACGGCTGGTTGGTGCCGTCCTTTTCCGCCGAATGGTTCTGTGTCGCCGACCCCGCCGATGCCGCCTGGGTCGACCGAAGAAGCGTGCCCCAGCCGATCGGCACTTATGCCCAACCGGTCTCCGTCACCGGCGCGTGGCGCACTATTCCCCGCCTCAGTTACATCTACGCATTGGGCTACACCAACAGCCTGTTCGGACCTTTCGCCGAACAGGCGAAGGCCGATAGCGGCTGGCAGTATCACGAGGTTCCTTGCGGCCACGACGTGATGATCGATATGCCCGACGAACTGACCGCGCTGCTGATCGAAGCGTCTGTGTAAGCTACAGAGGTTTTAGATCGAGCTCCCCTGTTCCAGACATAGTGGGGCTCAATTTAGGTGCCAGGCGAAAACCCTCTCCCTTGGGAGAGGGTGGCGAGCAATAGCGAGTCGGGTGAGGGGAAAAGGAGCCAAGCACCATGCTACACGTGTGAACAGATGTCAGCTAATACACCCTCGATATTACTTAAAACTTCGCTGTTCCAGTAGCGCGCCACGCGATATCCGAACTTCTCGATATTCTGTGTCCGCTGCTCATCCCGATCTGCGTCGTCGGCGTGTTGACTACCATCCAGTTCGATAACCAACTTTTCTTCTTCGCAGCAAAAGTCTGTAACATAGCGGCCAATCTGGTGCTGACGCCGAAACTTCATTCCAGCTAATTTACGGTTGCGAATATTTTTCCACAGAAGCCGCTCGGCGTCAGTCGTTTCACGGCGTAGCTTACGTGCCTGCGTAACACTCATATCCCCTCACCCGGCTCGCATACGCTCGCCACCCTCTCCCTTGGGAGAGGGTTTTATTTTGCGCTAAAATCCAGACCGCACCAGGCCTCCCACAGCTTGGCGAGCGCTGCATAATCCAAATCGCCCATGCCTTGCTGGTCGGCAATCTCGTAGGGCGTATGGGCCGCCGCCATGGCGAACAGGGGCACGCCGCAATCCTGCGCGGTTTCCAACGCCAACGTTGAATCCTTGCGCGCGTTGGCGACCGACATGCCGCCGGCGTAATCCCCGTTCAAAATGCGTTCGCGAAAGCGGTGCTGCAGGGGCCGGGTGACGCCATCGGCGCTGCCCAGGATGTCGACCAGCGCTTCCATGGGAATATCGAGCTTGCCGGCCATCGCCCCAGCCTCGATCAGAACAACCATCATGGCATGCATGACCGCGTTGTTGACCACCTTGGCGCCGCTGCCGGCGCCGACCGGCCCGAGATGATAGATCTTTTTGGCGACCAGCTCGAGCACCGGCCGGGCTTGCGCCACGGCCTCATCGGTGCCACCGACCAGGAAGGTAACCTGGCCCGCCGCCATCGCCTGCACGCCGCTGCCAACCGCCGCATCAATGAAGGCAACGCCAGCTCCATCGCACATGACGCCCAGTTCGCGGGCGGTTTTCGGCGTCACCGTACTGGTTTCAACGATCAGCTTGGGGGGCTGCGGCCCATCGAGCAACGCCGCCACCACGGCCCTCGATACTTCAGGTTTCGGCAACGACAGAAGCACCGTATCGGCCCGTTCCGCAACGTCGGCGGCCAAACTCGCCCATTGCAACTCGAGTGCGGCCACAACTTCCTGGCGCGCCGGGTTGGCGTCATAACCCACCAGCGGGAGCTGGCCCGAAAATGCGCTGGCCAAAGCTGAGCCGGCATTGCCGAGACCGATCAAACCGATGGTATCGTTCATGGCGCGCCGTTACGCGATGCCATAGGGATTGCCCGCAAGCTGGTGAAAACTGGTCATGTCTATTTCCCTTCCCTGTTATGCCTGGTGGGATCATTGTTACACTAATGGGCGGCAAGCTTAAGAGCGTGCGGACCGTCGATAAGAAACTCGATCAACAGCGGGGATACACTATGCGCTTGGAAAATCTTGTGGCGTTCGTGACGGGGGGATCGGGCGGTCTGGGCCTGGCCATCACAGAACGGTTCATCGCCGAAGGGGCGACCGTCATCGCCGCCGATATCGACGCCGAACGGCTCGACCAGATGGCAGGGAAAATCAACGCCGGCGGCAACCGCCTATCGACAATCCTGCTCGACGTCTCGAAATACGACGATGTGAAAGCGGCCATCGACAAGGCAATCGCCGATTTCGGTCATCTCGATATCCTGGTCAACAATGCCGGGTTTTCGCCGAAAAAGAAGAGCTGGCTCGAATGCGATATCGAGGAATGGCATCGCGTTCTAGATATCAACCTGAGCGGCGAATATTACGGCGCGCGCGCCGTAGGCCAACACATGATGGACCGCAAGAGCGGCCGCATTATCAATATCTCCTCGTCGGCCTGGCGCCATGGCGGCGTCGCCGGTGGCGGCGGTGTCCCCTACGCCTCGTCGAAGGCCGGCGTGATCGGCCTTACCCGGTCCCTGGCGAAAGCTCTCGGCGAATACGGCATCACGGTCAACGCCATTGCCCCCGGCCCGACCCACTCGCCCATGACGACAAGCTGGCTACCGCAGACCGAAGAAAAGCTACGCGAGTCCATCCCCCTGGGCCGGGCCGGCCAACCGAAGGACATCGCCAATGCCGCGCTGTTCCTGGCCTCCGACGAGGCCTCGTTCATCACCGGCCAATGCCTCGACGTCAATGGCGGGCTAACCTTTAGTTAGGACGACCCAAAGACGAGAGAAATCGCCATGGCGAAACTCGATATCGATACCACGTCGCTGGAGGCCATCGCCGGTGCGCTTCGTAATGGCAGCACCTCGGCGATGGCGCTTGCCGACTGGGCCATCGACAACCATGAGCGCCGCGACGAGGCGTTCCACGCCTATAAGACCTGGGACGTGGACAAGCTGCGCACCCAAGCAACCGCCGCAGACGCGGTGTTCGCCGCCGGCATCGATCTCGGACCCTTGCAGGGCATCCCGGTCTCGGTGAAGGATCTCATTGGCGTATCGGGATACCCAATATTTGCCGGCTGTCCCCGTCCCCTGCCGGAAAAATGGCAGACCGAGGGACCGGTCGTCGGCGCCATCCGCCATCAGCTCGGCGTGATTTCCGGCAAGAGCCATACGGTGCAGTTCGCCTTCGGCGGCATGGGCTTCAATCAACATTGGGGCGCGCCACGCAATCCGTGGGACGCCGGCGATCACCGGGCCCCCGGCGGTTCGAGTTCGGGCGCTGGCGTCAGCCTGGGTGAGGGTTCGGCGCTTCTGGCGATCGGCAGCGATACCGCCGGCTCGGTTCGCATTCCCGCTTCCATGACCGGCAATGCCGGCATGCGGCCGACCGCGGGCCGTTGGTCGACAGCGGGCATCGTGCCGCTCAGCTCGCCGCTGGACACGGCCGGGCCACTGACCCGCACCGCCGCCGACCTGGCGCTCGCCTTCGCCGCCATCGACCCTTTGATCGACGAAGATGCGTTCGTGTTTACGGCGCGGCAGCGCAGCGCGTCCCTGGCCGATTTCCACATTGGCATCTGCGACTGGTTGTTCGACGATTGCGAACCGGGAATCGCCGAGGGGGTCAAGGCCGCGCTGGACGAATTGGTCAAGCAGGGCCTGCGCACCTCACCGGCCACCCTGCCCCATCTCGACGCCGTTACCGAGATGTTTGCCAAGGGCGGGCTGCACATCGGCGAATTCGCCAGCTTCATGAATGGCGAGATGGCCGACTACCGGGCCGATCTCGATCCCACGGTCGCCATCCGCATCAAAGAGGCGGCCAACTTTCCCGCCAGCGAACATATCGCCCGGCTCAAGGCGATGGACCGCATGGCGCCCGTAGCCAATGCCGCCTTCGCCGGTTTCCACGCCGTCGTCGGGCCGACCCTACCTATGGCGCCGCCAAAAATGTCGGATATCGAAAGCCCCGAGGCCCACCTCGCCGCAAATTTCTTTTGCGTACGCAACACCAACGCGGTGAGCCTGCTCAAACTCTGCGCGGTGACAATCCCCGTTGCCCTCGATGCGGTGGGAATGCCGGTGGGACTACAGATAATCTGCCCCGGTGGCGGAGAGGAAACCGCACTGGCGATAGCCATGGCGTTCGAGCGCGCGCTCGGCACGGCGCGCGACCGCCTCGGCGTGCCGCCGATGTGCGCGGTGATGTAAGGTAAACTCACCCTTCGAGACGCGATCATCGATCGCTCCTCAGGTTGAGGCGTGGTTTTGTGTTTTTGCTAAATAAAATAACCTCATGCTGAGGAGGCGCGTAGCGCCGTCTCGAAGCATGACGGACGCTAGCCCTACGAAAACAAATGCGCTTGCGCTTCCTTGGCGGCGTCTTCCATGGTCATGAATACCGCGCCTTCGGCTTCCATCTTGTCCAATAAGCCTTCCAGGGCATACATGCGGAAGCCGCGACCGATGACGTAGGGATGCATGGTGTAGGTGACGATGCCCCAGTCGAGGGCCTTTTGCATGTAGCGCCATTCGTCGTACCAGCTATCCATCACAACGCGCGCCGAGCGCAGGCCCGGCATAACGAAATCGGGGGTGCGCAGATATTCGAAATGGGGATGGTCGTCGAGGGTCCAGCTAATCGGCATTTCGATGAGCCCGGTTTCTTCGCCATACACATAGGGTTCGCCCAGTTTGACAGTATCCTTGCGGCGCGCGCGATAGGGGATGTAGTCGGCCCCCATCAGGCTGCTGTCGTAGAGGAAACCGTTTTCGATCAAAAGATCGACGGTGTTGTCGCTGAGATCCCAGGACGGCGAGCGGTAGCCCCGCGCCTTTTGGCCGGTCAGACGTTCGATCGCCTCGTTGGCCCGCAGCATATCTTCCTCTTCTTCCGCGCGGGTCTGCTCGGCCGGCGGGATATGGGCCCAACTATGGTGGGCGATCTCGTGACCGCCTTCGAGCACGGCTTCGCATTCCTTCGGATGGCTCTCGATGGTGAAGCCCGGCACGTACCAGGTTGACGGCAGGCCGCGGGATTTGAGCGTATCGAGGATGCGAGCCGAGGCGACCCGGCTGCCGAATTCACCGCGCGACAACGGCGTTTGGGTGGTCAGCTTGCGAGATATGAAACCGGACTGGGTGTCAAAATCGAACGTTAGGCAGACGATATGGCGTGGCATGGATAACTCCCCGAAAAATTTTGCCATTGGTATCGCAAAATGCGCCCGGAGTGTAGTAAGGCCATGAATAAGTTTTCGCTTTCGCAGAGGCCAAAGATGGCGACAAAAAACCTGGGCATTATCCTCCACGGCGCGACCGGGCGCATTTGCTCGACCCAGCATCTGCACAATGCCTTGGCCCCGATCTGCGAAGAAGGCGGTTTGCCGGTCGGCGACGATATGGTCGTCCCGCGCCTGCTCCTGGTCGGACGCAACGAGGAACGTCTGGCCGCGGTCGCCCGCGCCAACAATGTCGCCGATTGGACGACAGATCTCGACGCCGCGCTGGCCGACCCGCAATATTCGGTATTTTTCGAGGCCGCCGCCACCCACCAGCGGCTGGCGACCCTGGGGAAGGCGATTACCGCCGGCAAGCAGATCTACTCCGAAAAGCCGGTGGCGCCGACGGTCACGCAAGGATTGGCGTTACTAGGCGACATCGAGGCCGCCGGTCTCAAACACGGGGCTGTCGAAGACAAGCTGTATTTGCCGGGCTTTCAGAAACTCAACCATCTGATCGAGAGCGGTTTTTTCGGCCGCATTGTCAGTTTTCGTCTGGAATTCGGCTGGTGGGTCTTCGATGGCAAAACAGTCCCCTCCCAACGCCCGAGCTGGAACTACAAAAGCGCCGGCGGCGGCGGGTTGCTCTCGGACATGCACCCCCATTGGCGCTATGTCATCGAGAACATGCTGGGACCGATCCGCCAGGTCGCCAGTACCGCCTGGACAGCCCAGCCGGAGCGCATCGATGAAGACGGCGCGGCTTACGCCGTCGATGTCGAGGACAGCGCGACAACCCTGATCGAGCTGGAAAATGGCGCCTTCGGGACAATCTTGAGTTCGTGGGCGACGCGGGTGCGCCGTGACGATC
>JBLHHE010000080.1:0-7619 GCA_047616465.1 Alphaproteobacteria bacterium | reverse complement strand
GCGCCCGGCCATGACCGGCTCCGCGGCGCCAACGTGCTCGCCACCTTGGGCTCGTTACACGGTGTAACCGCGGCAACGCTCGATGTCGCCAAGACGCGCTTCGCCGATGCCGTCGCCGGGCTGCCACGCCCGCTGATCGCCGTGTTGCTGGGCGGCAACAACGCGGTCTATCGCCTGGACGACGGCCAGGCTGCACGGATCGCCAATGACCTCGCAGCCCTTGCCGGCGCCAACGGCTACGGGCTTGCCATCACCGCATCGCCGCGCACGCCACGCACGGCGGTCGCCGTGATAACCGACCGGCTCTCCACCGAATTGGCGAACGGGAAGGCCGTATTTTGGGACGGCGCCGGCGCTAATCCCTATCTGGGTTATTTGTCACATGCCGACGCCATCCTGGTGACCGGCGATTCCGTCAACATGGTCAGCGAAGCGGCGGCAACGGGAAAGCCCGTGCATGTCATTGAATTGGCCGGCGGATCGGACAAGTTTCGCCGTTTTCACACCGCCATGGCCGAGGCCGGAATCACGCGTGCTTTTACCGGCGCCATCGAGCATTGGTCCTATACCGTCCCCGACGATACCGCACATGCCGCTGCGGAAATCCACCGCCGCCTGAACCAGCGTCGCACCTGAGACATAATGCCCTTTGCAATCCCCCGATCCCCAGTCTAAGAGACCGGCATGGCCGCGCTTGATTTAGCCGCAATCGATTCAGCGACGCCGGGCCACGATCCGTTCGACTACGTCATCGTGCCCGGGGTCATTTCGGACGATGTTTTGCCGGCGATTCACGCTGACTTCCCAAAGATCGACAAACCCGGCAGTTATCCGGTATCGCAGATTTCCTGTGGTCCGCGCTTCGAAGCGCTGCTCGACGAATTGCGCTCCCAGCCGTTCGCAGAACGGCTCGGCGCCAAGCTTGGCATCGAGCTTACCAGCCGGCCGACGATGATTACGGTACGCGGCCAGTGCCGCTCCACCGATGGTGAGATCCACACCGATTCGGCGGGCAAGCTGGTCACCGTCCTGATCTATCTCAATCCATCATGGGAGGCGCCAGGCGGTCAGTTACGCCTGCTGCGCAACGCCCACGACCTTGAAGATTACGCCGCCGAGGTGCCGCCGCAGGAAGGCACGATGGTTGCGTTTACCTGCAGTCCCGACGCTTGGCACGGCCACCATTCCTTCGAGGGCGAGCGGCGGACGATCCAGTTAAATTGGGTCCGCAGCCGGGGCTATAAAACGCGCGAACAAATACGCCACGCTTTATCGGCCAACCTCAAAAAGTTGTTCGGCTAGGCCAGAGCGAAAGGAATCGCCATGGCGCTGAGCATCGATACCTTTTCCAACACCAAGGGCGGCTTCCCGTTCTTCAAGGCCGTGGGCCATCCCGCCGCCGCCCCGAAAGTGCGCGATCTACTCGCGCGCCTGGCCGATAAGGGCCCCCTGGCAATCTACGACCCGACAGGATTTGCCACCGCGTTTGCCGAGATTTATCCACTCCGCGCGCTCGATATCGCCCATGTCTATGTGCAGGATTTGGCGGCTCTGGGTCAGCAGGTCCTCGGCCGCGCGACCCAGCCGGTGACCGATTTGGCCGCTGCCGATATTGCATCGCTTTTGGTCGTCGCCTTCGACGCCGACAAGGTGGTGCGCGATATTGCCCATCTGGTGCCACCGGGAACCGATATCGTCACCCTCGATGAGGTACGCCTCGACGAAAACCGGCTGACCAATCCGCGCCACTACCTCGACCCGCTTAACTTCGCGACCAATTTCGCCTGGTTCCGTGACGCGCCGGACGGCCGGGGCGGGCATTTGCACACCCGCCTAGCGACGGCCAATTATTGGCACCGCTATGGCGCGCGAGACGCGACCCTGTGGCTCACCCTGCTCGACGAGACCGGTGCGCCCATCGCCGAATGGGAACAGCCCCTGCCCAACGCGCCCGCCGGCATCACCATCGACAGCGCCGTGGTGCGCGAGCGCTTCGGCCTGGGCGATTTTACCGGCCAGCTGCTGATCCACGCTACCGGCGTGGAGGGCCACGACATCGTTAAATATGCCCTCGACACCTTCGGCGATGACCCCAAGGATCTGTCATGCACCCATGACGCCAATGCCTGGCCAGCGGATTTTTATGCCGGCCTGCCGGCGCCCAAGACCGATGAGCGGGTCGTCTTGTGGATCCAGAACAGCCACCCCTGCCCGATCCCCGCCGGCGCCGTTGGCCTTAATGTCATGGGCACAGAGGCCGGTGCAGTCTTTTTGGATTGCGAAATAGCGCCCTTCGCCACCTACGCGCTGGATATTGCCCAATTGCTGCCCGACACCGAATGGCCGCAGCAGCTCGAAGTTTCCGCCGGCAAGCATTTCGTCCGGCCCCGCTACGAAATCGAACGCAGGTCCGCCGACGGCGCGACCCAGCGGCGCATGGCCCATGCCAATGTGGAACGCACCGACCTGGAGCCCGATCCCCAGATTGCCGAAATCGGTAATTTGATGGGCAAGGGCTTCTTGCTGCCGGCCCCGGTTCTGCCGCCGGAGCGCTACCGCTCGATCCTGCTGCCGACACCGATGGCGACGACCCAGCAGACATTGCCGGTCGCCGCCTTGATTTACGACGCCCAGGGCCACGAGATCGCCCGCCACGATTTCGGCGAGCTTGCCCGTACCGATAGCGTGGCGATCGACGTCGCGCAAATCGGCGGCGGCAAGCTGAATGGCGATGCCGGGCATATGGAATTGGTCTACGACTTCCCGGCGGCGAGCCGCGGCGTCGATGGCTGGCTGCATGCGTTGTTCCGCTATGAGGACCGGGTGACCGGCCACACCGCGGAATCCAGCTTCGGAGCCCACATCTTCAATACGACCCTGACCTGGAAGGGCGAACCCCAATCGTACACCGGCAACCCGCCGGGCCTGTCGACACGGCTGTTTTTACGCACCGCGCCGAGCATGGCCGTGCCGGGCATCGCAACCGACGGCGATGGCGACGACACGTTCTGCCATCTGATCTACCCCGCCTCGACGCCCTGGCACGCCACGTCCCAGACCGATCTAATTCTGTATGCCGGCGACGGCAGCGAAGTGGCGACCCGCACGGTGAACATCGCCTGCGGCGGCTCGCATTATTGGCGCTTGTCGGAAATGTTCGATGGCGATGAACGCGCCCGCGCCGCCGAGCAAGGCCCGGCGGGTGGCGGTTATGTACTGATCCGCGATACCACTTGCCGCTTGTTCGGTTATCATGGCCTGATCGCCGCCGACGGCGCGGCCTTCAGCCTGGATCACATGTTCGGCTTTTAGGGGGAAAAGAAGATGGGCGAGAAAGAATCGAAGATCACCACCGCCGACGGCGAGATGTACGCCTTTTCGGCCTGGCCCGACGATGACGGCCCCCACCCGGTGGTGGTCATGTATATGGACGCGCCCGGCATCCGCGAGGAGCTGCGCAACTTCGCCCGGCGCATCGCCGCCCAGGGCTATTACGCGCTGCTGCCCGATTTGTATTACCGGATAGGCGACATTCGTTTTAACCTGAAAAACCGCAACGACAAGATGGGCGAGATGATCTTCGCCGCCTGGCATAGCCTGAGCAATGCCGGGGTCGCCAGCGACACCGCCGCGATTCTCGAGTTTCTCGGTAACGACGCAGCCGCGTCGGACGGCCCCATGGGCTGTGTCGGCTATTGCATGAGCGGCGCCTTCGTCGTCACCGCGGCCGGCACCTTTCCCGACCGGTTCGCCGCCACCGCCTCTCTGTACGGGGTCTGGATCGTCACCGAGCATGACGATTCGCCGCACCTGCTGGCCGACAAAATCCAGGGCGAGATGTACCTGGCCTTTGCCGAACACGATCATTGGGTCACCGACAATGTCATCCCCGATCTGACCGCCGCGCTGGATGCCAACGCCGTGGTGCACGAGATCGAGACCTACCCCGGCACCGAGCATGGCTACGCCTTCCCCGAGCGCGAGATGTACAACGAGGCCGCCGCCGAGGCGACCTGGACCAAAATGTTCGAGATGTATTCGCGCGTGCTGAGGTAATTGTGTCTTGCGTCTCGCCGGAACGGCTGGGACACTTTTCTTAAAATAAGTTTTCCGTAGGAGAAACCGCCATGGATACCCGCGCCGCGGTCGCGCATGCAGCCGGCCAACCGCTCAGCATCGAAACGGTACAGCTCGAGGGCCCGAGGGCCGGTGAGATACTGGTCGAGATCAAGGCCACCGGCATCTGCCATACCGATGAGTTCACTCGCTCGGGCGCCGATCCGGAAGGACTATTCCCCGCCATTCTGGGCCATGAGGGCGCCGGCGTGGTTGTCGATGTGGGCCCCGGGGTCACCAGCCTGAAACCGGGCGACCACGTGATCCCGCTGTACACACCGGAATGCCGGGTTTGCGAATATTGCCTCAGCGGCAAGACCAATTTGTGCCAGGCAATCCGCGAAACCCAGGGCCAGGGCGTCATGCCCGATGGCTCGTCGCGCTTCTCGTTGGGCGGCAAACCGTTGTTCCACTATATGGGCACCTCGACCTTTTCCAACTTCACCGTGCTGCCCGAGATCGCGGCGGCGAAAATCCGCGAGGACGCGCCGTTCGAAAAGGTCTGCTACATCGGTTGCGGCGTCACCACCGGCCTCGGCGCGGTAATGAATACGGCCAAGGTCCAGCCCGGCGACAATGTGGTGGTGTTCGGGCTCGGCGGCATCGGCCTCAACGTCCTTCAAGGGGCCCGCATGGTCGGCGCCAACATGATTGTCGGCGTCGATTTGAACCCCGCCCGCAAGGCGATCGCCGAAAAATTCGGCATGACCCATTTCGTCAACCCGAGCGAGGTCGAGGGCGATTTGGTGCCCTATCTTGTCGATCTGACCAAGGGCGGCGCCGATCACTCGTTCGAATGTATCGGTAATGTTGAGGTGATGCGTCAGGCGCTGGAGTGCTGCCACAAGGGCTGGGGGAAATCGACGATCATCGGGGTCGCACCTGCCGGTGCGGAAATCGCCACAAGGCCGTTCCAGCTGGTGACCGGGCGGGTCTGGCAGGGCACCGCGTTCGGCGGCGCCAAGGGCCGTACCGATGTGCCTAAAATCGTCGATTGGTACATGGACGGCAAGATCAATATCGACGATCTGATCACCCATGTTATGCCCCTCGACGACATCAATAATGCCTTCGATGTGATGCATAAGGGCGAATCGATCCGCAGCGTCGTGACGTTTTAGGCTCGCAAACACTTGTGACGGGCCGCGCCAGCCTTGCCAGGCGGTAGCGGCCCGACTATCTAAATATGAACACCATCACCTTGGTCTCTAAAGACAACACGGCCGGGCAGGTCTAGATAGCCCGCAAATCCTCAGGAACCCCGTGATATGCCCGATACCCATCACTCGAAAGTTCTGATTATCGGCTCCGGCGCCGCCGGCTGTACGGCAGCGGTCTATGCGGCGCGGGCCAATTTGAAGCCGACCATGATCCACGGCATGCAGCCGGGCGGTCAGTTGACCATCACCACCGATGTCGAGAACTACCCGGGTTTCGCCGAGGCAATCCAGGGGCCGTGGCTGATGGAACAGATGGAAGCCCAGGCCCAAAACGTCGGCACCGAGATCATCAACGACGTGGTCGTCAATATCGACTTCAGCGCCCGCCCCTTCGCTTGCGAGTGCGATTCCGGCGACATCTATACCGGCGACACCCTCATCATCACGACCGGCGCGTCGGCACGCTGGCTGGGCCTGGAATCGGAACAGAAGTTCAGCGGCTTCGGCGTGTCGGCCTGCGCCACCTGCGACGGCTTTTTCTATCGCGAAAAACCGGTGATGGTGGTCGGCGGCGGCAACACGGCGGTCGAGGAAGCGCTGTTCCTGACCAACTTCGCAACCAAGGTGACGGTGGTTCACCGGCGCGATGAATTTCGCGCGGAAAAGATCATGCAGGAACGCCTGTTCCGCAACGACAAGATCGAAGTGATCTGGGATTCCGTCCTCGAAGAAGCGGTCGGCACCGATAACCCGCCCGGTGTCACCGGCGCCCGCATTCGCAACGTCAAAACCGACGAGATAACCGACATTGCCGTCGATGGTATTTTCATCGCCATCGGCCACGATCCCAATACGGCCCTGTTCAAAGGCCATTTGGATATGGACGATGAGGGCTATTTGGTGACCGCGCCCGACAGCACGGCCACCAACATTCCCGGCGTGTTTGCCGCCGGCGACGTCAAGGACAAGATCTTCCGTCAGGCGGTTACGGCGGCCGGTATGGGCTGCATGGCCGCTCTGGAAGCCTCGAAATTCCTCGACGCGGCTGAGGAAGACGATACCCGCGACGCTGCCGAGTAGGCCGTTGTTGGTTCACACGTACGACGGGGGGGTCCCGGCTAATGCCGATGGATTGGGATAAGCTGCGGATATTCCACGCGGTGGCGGAAGCGGGCAGCTTTACCCATGCGGGCGATAGCCTTCATTTGAGCCAATCGGCGATCAGCCGGCAGATCAGTTCTCTGGAAGAGTCTCTAAACTGCCGGCTGTTCCACCGCCATGCGCGCGGCCTGCTGCTGACCGAGCAGGGCGAATTGCTGTACCGCACGGTGCACGAGGTCTTCGCCAAGCTGACCATGGCCGAAGCCCAACTCAACGATGCCCAGGACCGACCTCAGGGTCCGCTCAAAATAACCACGACAGTCGGTCTGGGGTCTTTATGGCTGACACCGCGCATCCGCGAATTCATCGACCTCTACCCCGACATCGAAGTCACCTTGATTACGTCGGACGAAGAGCTCGACATTTCCATGCGCGAGGCCGACTGCGCCATTCGCCTGACACCGCCGACCCAACCGGATCTGATCCAGCGCCGCTTAACGCGGGTCAACACCCATGTCTTTGCGTCATCGGAATATCTGCAGCAATACGGGATGCCCGAGCGGGTCACCGATCTGGGCAATCATAAGTTGATTACCTATAGCGAGGATGGCGCGCTTCCGGCGCCCAATCTAAACTGGTTGCTCAACGCGGCACGCGAAGCCACCGGCAGAGAGCCGAAAAAAATCCTGACCCTCAATAATCTGTATGGCATGGTCCGCGCGGTCGAAGTGGGTATCGGAATCGCCGGATTGCCTGACTTCCTCGCCCGCGAATCACGCAGCCTGGTGCGCATTTTGCCCGAACTTGAGGGCCCCGGTAACGATGCGTTTTTCGTCTACCCCGAGGAATTAAGAGCGTCACAACGTATTGGGGTATTCCGGGACTTCCTCGTGGGTAAGGTAGCAGAGACGCGTTTTTAGACGCGTATCTCATCAAGTCTTTGATTTAAATATATTTTCTGAGATATTCCATAATTGCATACCTGATTAACGAAATCGGAGCATGGAAATCCTCGGTCGCGCGTCTATCTAAACTAGAGAATGATGCTTCGATGTATCGACGCATCGTCCGCGTAACATAGCGCCACCCTCCCGGCGCACACGCGAAGGGCTGCTTATGCAGACCTTACGTCTCCCAAGACGTGAAACCTCCCTGTTTAACTTGGCCGGATCCCTTATCGGGGTCCGGCCTTGTTTTTTGATTTATGTGTGTTCGGGCTGGCGCTCAGCCAATTACGGCTAC
>JBLHHE010000079.1:0-7643 GCA_047616465.1 Alphaproteobacteria bacterium | reverse complement strand
ACGATTATGGTTAATGGTTAATGGTTAACGGTTAACGGTTAACGGTTAACGTAAGAAAATGAGCATAAAAGACTGTTATTCAATGTATTATTATCCATAAATATGGTCAAATAATGGCGACCAGGCTGGGCATTGGGCCGGCATTCCCCCGGCCTGCGACACGAGCTAAAAGACAAGCTGAAAGCGTTAATCGGAAAATTTATTTTAATATTTATGAACGTTTGATGAAAATTGTCGCCATGGCCCCACTACAAGTGCGCCAGGGAAATTGGTTAACGCGACGCAACGGGCCATTAACCGCCCGCCCTCATCGATAAACCCGGTACGAACCCTGCTCTATATCGTCGAATAGGGCCGGCCCCTTCGGCGTCCAGCCCAGCAACGCGCGGGCCTTGTCGGCGTTTACCCGCACGTTGGAGCTCATGGCGTGGGCCATCGCCGGCCCCCAGGCCCGCACCGCTTCAGTCATAGGAAAGGTCTCGGTGGCTTCGCCGAGACCAAGCATCCGGCCGACAGCGCGGTTGGTATCGATCATCGACGCCTCGCCACCCTCGACATAGAAGAACGACCCGGCCGGCGCGCGATCGAGCGCCAGCAGATAGGCCTCAGCGCAATCTTCGATATGAACATGGGACCAAATATTCTCGCCGGCACCGATATGGCGCGGCACGCCCGACGCCTTCGCTAGCGCGATGAAGGTGGGAATCTGCGGGCTGTGGGGCCGCACACCGAGCCCCTGCCCATAGATCAGGCAGGGACATATGATTGCGGATTGAACCCCGTCATTGGCCGCATCGAGGATCATACGATCGGTGGCGATACGCCCGGCTTTTTCTGGCAAGGCGTTAAGGGGCATATCCTCGTTATAGACAACGCCACCGCCCTGGCCGCCCGCATTGTCCGAGACGATGCTGGTGCCGCTGGTCTGGATATATCGCTTGCCACTGCCGCGCAGCGCATCCACCAGCACCCGTGCTGCGAAGGGATTATCGGCATTGGCGGCGTTAATCACGGCGTCGGCGGCGCGCGCCTCGCCATCCAGTACGTCTAGATCGTCGAGCGTTCCCACCACTGGCGTGATATCGCGTTGGCGCAGGAGCGCCGCCCGATCTTCGTCGCGGGCCAATCCGGTGACCCGATGGCCCGCCGCGATCAATTTTGCGGCGACGGTGCCCCCGATATAACCGGTCGCACCGGTCAAAAATATATCCATCAAACTGCTCCAAGCCTTGTTTTCCTGCCATTCCCACGACTTTACGGCTTCCCACCACACGCCGCCAGACCAGGCGCGTTAACTAAACTTGAGCCGCAGGCTTCAAATCTGACTCCCCAAGACCTTGACTCGTATGCCATAATGCCCACTTGGGTATGGACAGGGTTATTTCCGTCGCGGCCTCATTGAGGCCTCTAATGAATGGAAAATCCGTGTCCTTGAGGGAAGAGAGGATCATTGGGAGCCGTCACCGGACCTTTTTTGGTGGACGGCATGCCGATGACATTAGAAAAGTTAGTTAATCGGATCATGGACGACACAAAAAACATCGACACACAGATCGAAGACGATTTGCATGCTGGCTTTACAGCACGGCGCGTAGAAGAACCGAAATCGCGCCACTGCTTGAAATGCCGTGAGCCATTCAGTAGCGAATGGTCGGGAGAGCGTGTCTGCAAGCGGTGCAAATCGTCTGGAACGTGGCGGAGCGGGCTTTAAGCCGAGCTGCCGCTATTGGGCCCCGCGCCTGATATACCCGTTCCTGGCCCGGAAGCCGCAGCGCTTCATCGATGCGTTTGGCGTCATACTGACGCCGCACGCGGCGGTTTTGCGTGTGTGTTTCCTGGCCTAGCTTTCCCCGAAAGAAGTTTCTGCGCGGTTAGCCGATAGGCGTTCTTAATTGTCACAAGAACAGCCATACTGGCCCGATTACGAACGCAGCGGGGAAACGCCAATGACAAACGACAACGGGAAAACACTGACCGAACGTCTGACCCCAACCCAGCGCGCGATCATCGATATGGAATATCCGCGCTTCTCAGACGCCGAGATGGATCGGCGGCGCGCGTTGATCGCCGGCTGGCTTACCGAGCACGACCTCGACCATATACTGGTCTATGGCGCCTACTGGGCCGGTAATGGGGTCGGCTTCTTTACGGGTTGGCCGGTGACCGCCGAGGCCGCCGTCGTGTTCTCGCCCGGCGCCACGCCGGCAATGTACGTACAGTTTTACAACCACGTCCCCGAAGCGACCCACATCGCCTATCAAACCGAAGTCGGGCCAGGCGGCGAGTCCACCATCGGCACCGCGATCGCGACGATGGAACAGCGCGGCAAACCGAACCCCAGGGTCGGCGTCATTGGTCCACTGCCCATGGGCGCCTACCGCGCGTTGGAAGCACGCACGAGCGACATCGTCGATCTCAACCGCGCCTACGGCGGCGCGCGCATGATCAAATACGAAGAAGAGTTCGACTGGCTCAAGATCGGAGCGGTATTGAGCGATCTGTCCTATGAAGCGGTGTTGCGTGACACAAGGTTGGGCGACAATGAACGGGCCTTGGGCGATCATGTCGAGCGGGCTTATCTGGCCTGGGGCGCGACCAATCTAATCCACTTCTTCGGCGTTACCAGCATGGCCGACCCGAATTGCTGCGTGCCGCGTCAGTGGCCGTTGACCCGTAAAGTTGCCAATGGCGATGTCGGCTTTACCGAAATCAGCGCCGATTTCTGGGACTATTCAGGCCAAATCCTGCGTACTTTTACCATCGGCGCCGACCCAACGCCGCTGTACCAGGATTTGCACGCGACTGCCGACGCCACCTTCGACGCGATCATGGCCATCCTCAAGCCCGGCACAACGGCCCAGGAAATGTTCAATGCGTCAGGCATCATCGAAGAAGCCGGTTTTTCGATCTATGACGATTTGGTGCATGGCTATGGCGGCGGCTATCTGCCCCCGATCCTCGGCTGCAAGAGCCGGCCGGCGGGACCGATCCCCGACCTCACACTGGCGCCGGGAATGTGCATGGTGGTGCAACCCAATGTCATCACCACAGATCAAAAGGCCGGTGTGCAAACCGGCGAAGCGGTGCGGATTACCGAGACCGGCGTGGAATCGTTGCACGACGTGCCCCGCGGCATACACCGCATCGATCCCAGCTAAGCCCCACGAATACGATCGATTAAGGCGCCGCAGTCGCCGGGTACTTTATCGCCGCGCCACACAATGTGGCCATCGGGACCGACCAACGCCAAATCCGCATCGTAACGGGCGCGTACCACGTCGCTGCCAGGCTCAAAGACAGTCACCGGCAGACCCCGCTGGCGTGCCGCCGCAAGCAAATCATCGACCGGCGCGTTCGCGGCCATCCGCAACAACGTAAATTCTGCGCCGAAATGGTCGCACAACGCCGACCCATCGGACAGCCAGGCGTGTGGAGCGCGCGATCCCGGGCAGGCACTGGGAACATAGTCATAGGGGTCATCGGGGATTGGCGGCGTGCCGTCGGGCCAGATAATCGGCGAGCCCTCGTAGCGCACCCCCAGCACAATGCCGGGAATAATGAACTCGCGGCGGCCATGGTCGGCCAAGTGGTCACCAAGCCTCTGCCGTTCCGCTTCCCCTGCCGCACTCTCGCGTTCGACCTCAGGCGTTACATCGAAGGATCCGATGGAATCGGCGAAAGATCTGGCGAAGGCGAGATTGCGCGCCCCGATGGGACGGCGGTCGGCTTCGTAAGTCGGCAAGAGCTTCGGTCCGCCCCACCCGTTGATCGTGGCGGCGAGCTTCCACGCCAGATTGACCCCATCGTCAACGCCCGTATTCATGCCCAGACCGCCGGTCGGTGTGAACAAATGGGCCGCATCGCCGGCCAGCCAGACCCGGTCGCGCCCGAAAGATTGCGCCATTAAGGCATGACCCGCCGTCCAGGGCTGACGCAAAATGATCTCGGCGGCGACGGGCGCCCCGGCGGCACGCGAGATTAAGTCTAGATCGTCGATCGCCTCGACATCGGCCCCGTCGGGAATGCGCGACAGCAAGACAAACTGGTCGCCGCCATCGACCGACATTAACAGCGCACGCAAGTCGGGGGTAACAATCCAATATTGCCAGGACGGGGCTATTTGCAGCCACGTCCGATCTCGCGGCGCTCGGAAGAAAGTCGCCATCATGGCCCCGCCCATCATCTGCCGCACGACCCCGGCCTCGCCTTCGTAGCGAATACCGAGCTGACGGCGAACCACGCTGCGCCCGCCATCGGCGCCGACCACATAACCCGCCCTCACGTCATAGACTTGGTCGCTGGCAAGATCGCGGATCGTTGCAATGACGCCGTCCTCGACCTCGCGAAACGCTTCGAACCGATGGCCGAAACGAACGTCGATCGACGATTGGGCGACCACCGCGTCATGCAAGATCGCCTCGAGATAAATCTGGCTACAGCGGTGTGGCGGCTCGGCGCAATCGTAGGGTCCGCTGCCAGCTTTCGCCTGATCCACCGCGTCGATGCTGGTTGGCATCGATAACCGCGCCATTTCATAGCCCGTCAGTCGGGTTACATAGGTGACGTCTGTCGGATAATCGGCTGGCAGGCCCGCTGCCCGTATTTTCGAGGCAATTCCATGGCGCCGGAAATGCTCCATCGATCGGGCGTTAATGGCATTGGCCTTGGGATGTGAAGCGGTTTCCAGTTGGTCGTTGACGAGCAGGCACCGAACACCGTGCCGGGCGAGTTCAAGCGCAACGGTCAGGCCGACAGGGCCACCACCGGCGATAAGGACTTGGGTGTCGATCGAAGACATAACGGCGCGAACATACTCAGCTTGGCAGGCGCAGCAAGGATTAACAGAGGCTACCTAACTATCCATCATCTCTTGTTGTGGTACGTAGACTGCATCGATGTAGTCGGTCATGTGCTGGATGAAGGTCTTCGGCTCGAATTGCCGGGGGTTGTCGGGTCCGACACAAGTATCGAGCGGATCGGCCACGGTCTCGTCGCTCGGGCTGTAGTGAAATGTGATGGCGTAACGGTCGCGCTGGGGCACGGTGACGCGGTGGGGGGTCGGCAGGAACCGTCCGTTGCTCCACCGCTTCAAGAACTCGCCGGTATTCACAACAATGGCGCCGGCGACGAGCGGCGCCTCGAACCAGTTGCCCGATGGTGTCGCATACATCAGCCCCGGCTCGGCCGACATGGGTAGCAAGGCCATGAAATTATGGTCCGTATGGGAGCCGACGCCTTGTTGCCCTTCGGTACTTTCCACAGCGGGATAGAACGAGTTGCGATTATAATAATGGGCCTCTTCGAAGAACGGATCGAAATAGTCGGCCGGCTTGTCCAATGCCAGGGCGTAGAGCGGCAACAGGCGCTTGGCCAGCGCGTCCATCTCAACATGATATTCCAGGAACGTCTCGCGTAGCCCCGGCACGCCGTCGGGCCATTGATTGAGGCCTGAAAAACGAACGTCTGCGACAACCTTGGGATCGTCGGGCGCGCGTTCGCGCATCAGCGATAACCCCTCGTTCATATCCGCCACCGTATTGGCGTCGGTCAGCTCGGTTTTCATGATGCTCGCCTTCGCCGGCACGAAACCCAGCTGGTGGCGATTGACCAAAATTTTGCGTTTCACCGCCTCAGGCAGGGCAAAAAATTCCGCCAATTTCTCGAAAACCCTCTCGATCAGCTCAGCCGAAACACCATGATTGGTGATGTAATAATAGCCAAGATTTTCCTGAAGATGGCGAAGGTCCGCCGCCACCTGTTCCCGCGCGCCCGCCTCCCCATTGAGGTATGCCGTAAGATCAAGGATGGGTACGCTCTCTTCGGCCACGGCCGAGCGCGTGAGCTCTGACGGTTCTGGTAGTTCAGCCATAGTGTCCCTCGGCATCTGCGCTATTTTTTCAGCGTCTCGTTTATATAGTCCCACTGGTTGTACCAGCGCTGTCCCCCGCGGCGCGGCGGCTGCGGCACCTGCACTTCAAGCCATCGCGCGGGCTGCCCCTTCTTGGGGAAAAACCCATGTTGGGTGCCAACCCCCGTCCATCCATAGTCACCCGCTTTAAGATGATATTCCTGGCCTTCGAAGACGCAGTCGATCTCGCCCTCGAGCATAAAATACGTCTCTTCGAACGGATGGTCATGATGGTCGCACAGGCCGCCATCGCGAAAGTTGATAATGAACATATAAAAGTGGATGGCGCCCACTTCGTTATCCAGCATCATGCGCATGGAAAACCCGTGAAGGTACGGATTGTTATCCGAAGATGGCGGCTGATTTTCGACGCCGTAATGGCCCAACCCCGACAGGCGGGGGTCGCTCAAGTCCGGCACGGTAATCTCGTCCGGCCAGCTCGCCGGTCCGGCAAACCATGTATCCTGCCACCCTCCGGGCGCCTTGGGCTGCGGCGATTCCACCATCACGCAACGCGCTTCGACGTCGCCACTGTTCCGCCAGGCATGGGGAACGGTCGTTGGGATCAGCGCGAAATCACCCGCCGACAAACGATACGCGTGGCCATCGCGCAGAAATTCAAACTCGCCGTCGAGTACGAAAACGCCCTTCTCGAACGCATGAGCGGTGACTTCGGTAGAACCGCCCGGCGCCAATGCCGCAACGCCAAACCCCGTATGCACCGATCCCACCTGCCGGTTGACGAACGGCGCGTAAGTGAGACCTGTCGCATGGTCCGCGTAGACCGGATGGGCGACCAAGTCCCCATCCGCGAACGTACCGACTTTATGTCCAATTTTAGTGATGACGGTTTCCCCTTTTCCTCAACTGTCGACGAGGCAAAATGATGTCAAACCGGCTGACCGGTGGCGTGGGAAGATGTGATTTTAAACGACCAGCCGTCCGGGCCCGGGATGAAAAAAGAACTGTGCACCCTGTTCGTTTTAAGGGGCGTCGGCTTCATGCCCATCTTGGCGTATTTGGCGCGGGCCTTTTTCACATCGTCGACCATGAAATCGACCGGCGCCTGGGTGCCGTCCTTGGTACGTTTACGCGATTTTTCGACGATCAGATGAGTTCCGCCGCGAAGTTCCAGCACGGCAACCGGTTCTCTTTCCATAACCGGCCGCAATCCGAGCGCTTCTAAGAAAGCGCACGTCGCTGGCACATTCTTTACCGGCAAATGGACGTGCCCCACAGCAACCGGTGGGCGTTGGTCCTTGGCTTTGCTCATGGTCTTTCCTTCGTTGGCGCCGGACTTCGCCGCGCACCGCGTCATAGAGCAAAAAGTGTCCTCTACCCGCAACGGATCGGCAACCCCCTGCGCCTTGATCGACATGAAAAAAATCTCGACTCCCCTGTCATGGCTGGCGAACGCCGGTTACAGTTTCGGCTTGGCAATGATGAAGAGGGACAGATAGACGATGCGCGGTTTGGAGAAAAAAATAGCCATTGTCACCGGCGGCGGCGGCGCTATCGGACGGGCCATATGCCTGCGGTTTGCCGAGGAAGGCTCGGTGGTCGGCGTTTTCGATATTAACGAAGACGCTGCGCATGAGACCGCCGCCCTTATTGAAAAATCAGGCGGCACGGCGTTGGTGCAACGGGTCGATGTCACGGACTACGAGGCGGTGGCGGCAGCTGCGCACGCGTTCGAGGCAACCGCCGGCCCCGCCGATATCCTGGTCAACAATGC
>JBLHHE010000078.1:0-7742 GCA_047616465.1 Alphaproteobacteria bacterium | reverse complement strand
TTACCGTTCAGGTCAAGCCACCAACGGCCGCCCCGATATTCCGGATCGCCGGGACCGAATTCCGTCTCAAGGACTCCGTCTACGAGGGTCGGCATGAGTTGCTGGAATGGACCAACCGGGGGTAACTCAGGCGCGGTCACGATGGAATCGTAGCAAAGACCTTGACTGGTCACACAAACGGTTGGGCCGGCCGCGATTCTGCCACTCCGATCCCGCTGGGGCTGAGCATGAGCCGTCGTGGCCAATACGGAAACCAGTGTCGCCACTGTTAGTACACCTATGAGACCAGTAAGATTGACTGACCGTAGCATGTCATTCTCCTCTCTGTTGAAACTGTGTAATCCATGTAAAACAGGGAATTTGAGAAGCAGGAAAATCGAGCAGAGGGACTGCTTGCGCTGCCATCCTGCTTTGCACTCCGCGTTTTTGCCGGCTTCTCGTAAACCCCATTACCTAGGCAAACACCGCGCCGGCATATTTATTCCGTGCCGCGCGGGACACTACGGTTGAGGGGTACGGCAACGACCAGGCAAATCGTCGGCGCGGTCAATTTGCTGTAGGGATTGCGAACGGGGTGTCGACGACCGATCGGCTGAAGGTTCAGCCGCCCTTGGCCTTTTCCTTGGCCCAGGTGTCGCGTAGGGAGGCGGTGCGGTTGAACACCAAATTGTCCGTCGTGCTATCCGAGTCGCGGCAGAAATAACCCAGCCGCTCGAACTGCACCGTTTCGCCAGCCGGCAGATCGGCGAGGGAGGGCTCGAATAGGCAATCCTTACGGACTTCCAGGGAATTCGGATTAAGGCCGCCGAGCCAGTCGTCGCCCGATCCCGGTTCTTCCTCGGTAAACAGATGGTCGTAGAGGCGCACGTCGGCGCGCACCCCGTGCTCGGCCGAGACCCAATGAATGGTGCCTTTCACCTTGCGGCCGTCCGGCGCGTTGCCGCCGCGGCTTTCCGGATCGTAGGTGCAGCGCAGCTCGATAATCTCACCGCTGGCGTCTTTCACCACGTCCGTGCAGGTGACCAGATAGGCATAGCGCAGCCGTACCTCGCGGCCCGGTCCCAGCCGGAAGAACTTTTTCGGCGGGTCTTCCATGAAATCGGCGCGTTCGACGTAAATCTCGCGAGAAAAAGCCACCTTGCGGCTGCCGGCGCTCTCGTCGTTGGGATTGTTGACCGCGTCGAGCTGGTCGTCGCCACCGTCGGGATAGTTTTCGATCACCACTTTCAGCGGGTCGAGCACCGCCATGCGCCGCTGCGCCGTCTGGTTCAGATGCTCACGCACGGTATTCTCGAGGTACGACATCTCGACCACGCCGTCGGCCTTGGTGACGCCAAGCCGGCCAATGAAGTCGCGGATCGCCTCGGGTGGGACGCCGCGCCGGCGTAACCCGGTCAGGGTCGGCATGCGGGGATCGTCCCAGCCACTGACATGGCCCTCTTCGACCAGTTGAATGAGGCGGCGCTTGGACAAAACTGTATGGGTCAGATTGAGACGGGAAAACTCGTATTGGCGCGGCCGCGACGGCGCTGGCAAATTGTCGATCAGCCAATCATAGAGCGGTCGGTGATCCTCGAACTCCAGCGTGCAAATGGAGTGTGTGACGTTTTCAAGCGCGTCCGACTGGCCATGGGCGAAATCGTACATGGGGTAGATGCACCAGGTGTCGCCGGTGCGCGGGTGGGGGGCGCGGACGATCCGGTACAACACCGGGTCGCGTAAGTTAATGTTACCCGACGCCATGTCGATTTTTGCCCGCAGCGCTTTTTCGCCATCGGCAAATTCACCAACGCGCATACGGGCGAACAGGTCGAGATTTTCTTCGGCGCTGCGATTACGCGAGGGGCTTTCGCGGCCCGGCTCGGTCAGGGTGCCGCGATAGTCGCGCATCTCTTCCGGCGTTAGATCGTCCACATAGGCCAAGCCTTCGCCGATCAGGTGGATGGCCCAGTCATAGAGCTGCTCGAAATAGTCCGAGGTATAGTGGAGGTGTTCTCCCCAATCGAAGCCGAGCCAGCGCACGTCTTCCATAATGGCGTCGATATAGGTTTGGTCTTCTTTCGCCGGATTGGTGTCGTCGAAGCGCAAATTGCAATGGCCGCCGAATTCGCCGGCAACACCGAAGTTCAGACAGATCGATTTGGCATGGCCGATATGCAGAAAGCCGTTCGGCTCGGGCGGAAACCGGCTGACCACATGGTCGTGCAAACCCGCCGCCAAATCGGTACGGATTTGCTCGCGAATGAAGTCGTGGGGCTGTTCTGGGCTATCGTCATTCATGATGCGGGGTCGATGCTCGGTTCAATCGGGCTCTTCCTGCCAGAAAAGCGGGGACTCGCCAAGCCGCGTCATGGAGACTTGGGTTGAAATAAGAAAGGCCCGGCACAGTGGCCGGGCCTTCCATTGTCGATATAAATGACGCTAGGGGCTGACGTGACCGATGAATTCCATCGGTGCCGGCTCGCCCCATTGGGAGCCGAAGCCCTCTTCGGCGGAAACCAGTTTGGTGCCGTAATCCTGATTGATCACGTCGGTGTCGCACCAATGCTCGTGCACACGGTCCCACGGATCCATCCAGTAGTCATAGATCTGGCTGCCGAGAACGTGGCGGCCAAGACCCCAGACATGTTTGTATTTTCCCGTATCGCGCAGATACTCGTGGCCCATCACGACGTCGTCGAAATCCGGCACTTCGTACGAAACGTGGTTCAGTCCGGCTTTTTCGTTGTGGACGAATAGAAAGACGTGATGATCGACAAACTTTTTTCCGGCGTCGATCCGGTTGAAGCTCGCTACGACCTTGTCTTCATCGCCTTCCACAAAGACCTCATCGGTACCAATGAGGCCAATATGATGACGCATCCAACTGATCGACTCCCGCAGCTTGGGCGTGCCGATCACGCCGTGACCGATGCGCTTGGGGTGCGATGGCCCCTTCGGTTTGCGCCACAGCTCGCCGGAACGGGCGAATTTATCGACGTTGCCGAGATTGTAGGAGTGGCGATCGACCTCAAGTGGGGCATGATCTTCTATGCCCCAGACGACTTCGATCCCATAACCGTTTGGTTCGGTAATGGTCACGCGTTTGCCGCCGCCGGGTTCGTCGATGTCTTGGACTTCAGTCGCGGTTTCGGCTTCGGCCGCCAGCTTGTGGAGGTCTTCCTCACTGGCAGCATTGAAGGCCAGGCTGATGAAGCCTGGATCGCCTTTTTCCGTCACGTGAATATGGTGGTCTGGATCGGTGCCGCGCATGTAGAGCGCGTTGTTCGTGCGTTCGGCCCGCACTAAACCGAAATTGGTCAGAAACTCTTCCTGTACATCCAAATCGGGCGACCGGATTCGGCCCCAAGCGATGTCGGTTACCCTGATGATTGGCTCTGTCATTGGATTACTCCCTTAATCCGTTAGGTGGACGGAAGCTTACATAATACTTGTCTAAATGAAAGACAATACGCTACCGTATGGTCATGAAATTGAACTCATCCCCACGTCTGGATCGGGACGCCTGGCTGAGCGAGGCCTTAGAGGTGTTGCGCGAGAGCGGCGTCGACCACGTCAAGGTGGAACCCCTGGCGAAGCGCTTGGGTGTGACCAAGGGAAGTTTTTACTGGCACTTCAAAAACCGCGCTGACTTATTGGCGGGGCTGCCGGAGCACTGGGCGAAATCCCAGACCGAGCCGGTCATGGCGCACGCCGAAGCGGCGGGCGGTGGGCCTGTCGAAAAAATGCGTGCGGTTCTGGAGTTTCTCGCCCGCGAAGACCCCGACCGTTACGATAATGCGATGCGGGCCTGGGCGCAGTTTGACCCGGATGTCGCAGACGCCGTGGCGGCCATCGATAAGCGGCGGATGGAATATGCCAATGGGTTGTTTAAACAAGCCGGCCTGTCTGCCGCGGAGGCCGATTTTCGCGCGCGGCTGTGGTATTTCTACGATGTTGGCGAGCATATTACCGGCGACACGCCGACAGATCCGGTCGAGCGGATGCGTCGGGCCGAACAACGCTTGGCGCTACTGACCGCCGACCTGTAGTCTCCCCCTGAGATATTTCACTTTTGTAAGAGGACATGATGTTCATTGATCCCGCCGTTAACATGAAGCCGGACCCGTTGCGCTATTCGCCATTCAAGGCCCTGATAGTACCTCGGCCAATCGGGTGGATCAGTACGATAAGCGCCGCCGGGGTCGTTAATCTGGCGCCGTTCAGCTTTTTTAACGGCGTCACCGACGACCCGCCCTGCGTCATGTATTGCCCCAATGGTGGCCACCCCGATGGCGGTCCGAAGGATAGTTTGAAGAATGTCCAGGAAACCGGCGAATTCGTCTTCAACCTGTGCAACTGGGACCTGCGGGAAAAGATGAACGAGACCGCCGCGCATATGCCCCGCGATGTCGATGAAATGGCGGCTGCCGGCCTCGAGGCGGCTCCCAGCATTCTTGTGGCGCCCCCTCGTGTCGCGGCGTCGCCGGCAGCCTTCGAGTGTCGTTATGTGCAAACCGTCGATTTACCGGCCAGCCGCAGCGGCAGAGAAAGCCATGTGGTGATTGGCGAGGTGATCGGTATCCATATTGACGATAGCGTCATCGTCGACGGTATCGTCGATATCGGCCTGCTGCGGCCCGTCGCGCGACTAGGCTACATGGATTACGCGGTAGTGAATGAGGGCTTTACGATGATGCGCCCCGACTAAGAGAACAGGCCATTCAGGCCATTGCCGCCAGCGCCTCGGCGCGATCGATGTCGTAAATCGTGAGCAGGCAATTGAGTAATTCCCGATGTTGCACCGCGTAGACCTGCGGTCCACCGCGGCGCCATTGATCTTCGAGAAGATTGATGGCGTGGGCGTTTGCGCTCAGACCTGCGGCGAGAGCTAAAAAATGTTCTTGCGCGTCGCCCAGGAAGCGTTTGAACGGCTCGGGATTGCCGTGTTCGATAAACTGCTGATAGCTGTCTTCGTATATTTTGAGGATCGACACGGTTTCCCGGTAATATTCGCGCATGCGCTGCTTGAGGAGCATAATCTCGGCATTAATTTGGTCGCGCAATTCTTCGCGCAACGTCATCAGGTCGATGGGCAGGGCCGTACGGCTTTCTCCAATCCATTGGAACAGCCGCTTCAAGGACGGTTCGAGCGCGCGTGATTGCGCCTGGTAGTAGCAGATTGCTTTCCAGGCGAAGAACAATTCCGGGGCGCGGTCGCGCGGTATCTCCATGCTGTCGACAAATCCTTCGATATTTTCGATATCGCGCGCTTCCCATATCTTCTCGAGGAAATTAGTGACGTGGTCGGCGATATCGGACGTCTCGAGGCTGTGGGTTACCCCTAAAGCTTTGCGGACTAAAGCATCTATTTTTTCGCGAATGGGAGCCTGGAAGGTCGACCATTCCTCCTCGGTAAGATTGAAGTAAGCCGGATTAATTTCGCCGTCCAGATTCATTTGCATGGTTTTTTCACGCAGCAGAAACGGGTCGAGCGTTGGAATGTCGGCCAACATTTTAAGCAGGCGATTATCGTGCTCGATATCGTCGCTCTGCGCCGGGTCGTCAGGGTTGAAGCCGCATTTGTGGCGCAGCATCTCATCGCGTTTAGCGTCGCTGAAGAGAACTGAATCGCCCCCTTCGTAGATGTTTTTCGCGTTATAGGGAAAATAGAGCAGGGTATCGGGCTTGTAGATCCGCCGCTGGTTCTGTCGCACCAGGGCGATAATTTTCAAGATGATGCAGTTATTCAGGTACTTATTACGAAATAAGGGACCGATAGTATCATTATCGCGCACATCAGCGCTCATCGCGGCGATGTCCGCGGTGGTTACGAAACAGTTAAGCGTCGAGGCGCGTCCAGCGTCGAGCGTTCTGTTTAAGGTTTGCCGATCCATTGCCACGGGGCTAGGCCTCCTGCCTGATGGCTCGTTCTTAGTCAAAATACGTTGAGCAAACCTAAATTTTGGCATGAATTGGTCGTTTTTGTGCGCCCTACCCGGTGACCTCGCGCACCGTTCTGCTATAGTTAAGATGCTAACCCCGGACTGCACCAGCTTTTGAGGAGAGGGCGAATGCGAGGACCGCAAGATTTGGGGGGTTTACCGGCCGGACCGGTAGAGCCCGCAGTGCATGAGCATGTGCCCACTCATTGGGAAAAGCGCGTCGATGCCATGATGATGCTGCTGTTCGATCCCAAGCGGCGGCTGGCGCGGGTCGATGAATCGCGCCGCATGCAAGAGGCGCTCGGCGAGGATTATCACAAATATCCCTATTATGAGCGGTGGCTGCAGGCCATTTCCTGGCTCATGCTCGAGAAGGGGGTCTTTAGCCAGGAAGAGCTCGACGAAAAGCAACGCGAAGTTCGAGCACGCATAGAGGCCGAACGCAGTGGATTGTAAATTTCAACCGGGAGATACGGTGCGCGTGATCGAGCGTAACCAGCCTGGGCATGTCCGGACCCCTGTGTATGTCCGAGGCAAAGTAGGGGTAATCGAGCGGGTTGTCGGATCGTTCCCCAATCCTGAAACCCTTGCCTATGGTCAGTCGGGGTTACCCTACAAAATGCTGTACCGGGTAAATTTCGAACAAAAGACACTGTGGCCCGATTATGACGGCAAGCCCGAAGATAGCCTCGAATTAGAAATCTACGAGCATTGGTTGGAACCGACCTGAAGCCGGCTGCCGATACCGCCGTTCCCGAAACGCGATAATTCAAGAGAACGCCATGAGCGACCATCATCACGATCATCACGACCTTATCCATGCGACGCATACCCATGATGGCAAACCGATCCAGAATGATGACCGGCCGCCGATCGAGGCCGAGACTCTGGAAACAGCGGTTCGGGAACTATTGATGGAAAAAGGCGTCATTTCGGCTGATGAGGTTCATCGTGCGATCGAGATGATGGATAGCCGGGGCCCCGATCTAGGCGCGAAAATCGTCGCCCGCGCTTGGGTCGATGATGATTTCAAGCAACGCTTGCTGAGTGAGGGCGACGCTGCTGTGCGCGAATTCGGTGTCGATATGCGGCCCACAGAACTTTGTGTGGTCGAGAATACGGAGGATGTCCACAACATGGTGGTGTGTACTTTGTGCTCCTGTTATCCGCGGGCCATTTTGGGCATTCCGCCGGCTTGGTATAAGCGCCGCGATTACCGGGCCCGCGCCGTCCGCGAACCGCGCTCGATCTTGGCCGAGTTCGGAACCGCGATCCCCGAGCAAAAACAGGTGCGGGTGCACGACAGTAACGCCGATCTGCGCTATCTGGTGCTGCCGCAACGCCCGGCAGGCACCGATAATTGGAGCGAGGAACAGTTGGCGGAGCTGGTGTCGCGCGACAGCATGATCGGCGTGTCCGATGTACGTAGCCCTTCCGAATAGGCCCAGATGAGCAATCTCCACTCGAATTAACGGTTACTCCCAGAGCAGCATAGGGGCGGTGTAAAGCCGTAATCGCCGGATGTGCCTTATTACCGGGGACCAAAGCTTTGTTAACTATATGTTGAAACCCGTCACGGATTATCACTTTTGACCATGCGTTATTCAAAATTCACCTCCCTATTGGCCCGTTTGGTGCCGCCCCGGCGCGAATTTATTTTTCGCTCGGCCGGGCACGTGCGTTATTTGGGGATCGGGCGGTTTGGCCAAGTCGGTATCCTATTTTTAACGGCGCTGATTGTTGGTTGGGTCGGATTCACGAGCGTGCGGTTCGTGTCGAGTACTCTGGTCGTTGCGGAGCGAAATGTGCGGATTGCGA
>JBLHHE010000077.1:0-7753 GCA_047616465.1 Alphaproteobacteria bacterium | reverse complement strand
CATGATCATCGCCTTGGTCACCCTCCCACTCGAACATCCATGTCCCGGCGATCACCACGAAGGTCTCGTTGGTGTCGTGGGTATGCATCATCACCCCCTGGCTGGGGGCGGCCTCAACGTAGGCTAAGCCGAAACCCGGGCTCAGATGGTTGATCAACGGTTTCGCATCTGCGCCGACCGGCGAGTACGATCCGTCGCCGGACGGTTGTGAGAAGCCCAGCGCGTTATAGAAGGTGCGCCGGTATCCATCGATTTCCTGGTCGGGCAGGCCGGTGTCGACGGGAGTAATATCGTCGAACCGGGCAACGCATTTCAAGATGTCGTCACGTGTGGGCTTGTGGACGGGAATGGCCATTGTTTGCTGTCCTGAACTCTTGCTAGTGTAATTTCGAGTGTCACCATGAGCTTGTGCTGGTGTCAATGCATCTCGCTTAACAGGGGCGGAATTCCTAGGCGTAAAGATGGTGGGTTGGCTAAACAGCGAAACAACGGCAATATCGTTCCATGACCCAGACTGCTGAACTCGAACGCGAAGATTTCGAACAGTCCGTAAGGGGCGTACCCCATCGGAACCTGCCGGTGCTCGACCTCGCGTCGCTGGTCGATGGCGATGCGGAAAGCATCCATAATTTGGCCGGTAACTTGCGGGGAATCGTCAGCAAGATTGGCTTTCTGTGTGTGGTCAACCATGGCGTTCCCGACTCTGTCATAGCCGGGTTGATGGAGCGCAGCTCAGAATTTTTTGCGCTGCCGGAACCCGATAAAACGGCGCTGGCCATAAATCGGCATGAACGGGGGTACACCCGGATGAATGTCGAGGTGATTCAGGACGCCGATATCGGCGGCGCGTCGCGCAACGACCGCAACGAAGCCTTTAACTTCGGCATGGAATACCCCGCCGACGACCCCAAGGTGATTTCGGGCAAGCGCATGTACGGGGCCAGTGTTTGGCCGGAGGCGGTACCGGGATTTGAAGTGGCGGCGCGGACGTACATGGCTCAAATGGAGCGGCTCAGCAAACGTCTATTGCCGGTTTGGGCGGTCGCGTTGGGGCTAGAGCCGAATTATTTTAACCCCTCGTTCGAAGGTGCTCATTCTTACGTGCGCACCATCCGTTACCCGGGAAAGGCGCAGCTCGATGTCGAAGAGCTTGGTATCCGCCCGCATGTAGATACGTCATTCATGACGCTATTGCCCCGGGAAAACGAGCCCGGTCTGCAAGTCATGGACGAGGACGGTGAGTGGTTCTGGCCCGACTGTCCCCCAGGCGGGATCGTGGTGAATTTCGGCTTGTATATCGAACGCCTGTCGAACGAAGTGGTGCGCGCTACGCCTCACCGGGTTATCCCGCCAGTGAACGGCACACGTTACTCGATGCCGTTTTTCATGTGTCCGAACCTAGAGTCAGTAGTCGAGTGTTTGCCGACCTGTTTCGGTCCCGACAATCCGCCTCGCTACCAGCCCGAATCCTTTTGGAACCTTCACACCGATCGTATGGCCAAGATATATCCTCATTTCGCAGCGAAAGAGGGCGAGGCGTAGCAGCTTATGGCAGGGGGTTTCCCCCTTGCTCGCGCAGGGCCCGTTCGTAGACCGGAATATCGGTGCTCGGCTGCGGGCGTTCGGCCTGACCGAACATGTCGGAAATCCAGCCGCGGTGATAACTGCCGTGGGTCGCCAAATGGGTGAGGCACATGGCGCGCGATAGCGAGCCCGTATTGCCGCCAATCAGCTCGTAATCGACAATCTCTTCCAGCGCGTCTTCCGCGAGGGAATCCACATAGTCCTGCAGGGTGCGGTCCATCTCTTGGCGGGCCTGCCACAGATCGTCGAGGGTCTCGAATTGCACATCGCGAAGGTTTGGAATGTCGTGCGTTTCGCCCCGCATATGGGCGAGCCAAATACGATCGACATTGAGCAAGTGATTGAGACTGACAAAAATCGACTGCAGCGGCGTCTTGCGCTTCTTGGTGACTTCTTCGGCCGGCATTTCGGCGACCAGCCGGTAAGTCTCGGCATTGGCCCAAGCGTTATAGTCGATGAGCGCCCGCAGATAGCTTTTGTCTTTCATGATAGCCTCGCTTTCGAAAACCCCAGTCAATCACACTGTTCCCCCGGACGCCAAGAAAATGCTCTAATATGCTGTCTTTGAGCGGTCGAGAGCCCGAGGGCCCGGCGTCAAGAAAGAGGTACCGCACCATGACCATCGACATGCACTCCCACTGGCGCCCCCCGGTATTGATCGACGCCTTGCGCGCGCGCACCCAAGCCCCGCTGATCGAGACAGGCGACGACGGCGTCGAAGTCTTGCGCAGCCGCGGCGGGCATACCGAACGGGTATCGGACGCCTTCGATAATTTGGAGGAACGCCTCTCGGTCATGGACCGGCAGGGCATTTCGACGGCGGTGCTGTCGTTGTTCGGCTCCTTCCAGTGGATCGAAGCGCTGCCGCTCGACGAATCCCTGGCGATGCTGCGGTTGCACAATGACGCCCTATCGGAAATTTGCGCTGCCCATCCGGGCCGGTTTGTCGCCTACGCCTCGTTGCCTCTGGTCGATCAGGACGCGGCACTGGCGGAGTTCGACCGGGTGATGGGCCTCGACGGCATGGTCGGCGCGATTGTGCCGGGTAACGCCTTCCTGACCTACGAGGACGCCGAAGCCTTTCGGCCCTACCTCGAAGCCGCCAATCGCCATAGCGCCATATTATTCGTTCATTGTGGGCCGCGGCCAGGCGATGCATGGCCGCGCGTCGCCAGCGGTAGCGATAATATGAGCGCGCGGCTGTTCACCCTCGACATGCAGGCCAGCCTGTCGGCCGATATGATGACGTTGTGCTACTCGGGCCTGCTCGAGGAGTACCCGGAGGCGCGGATCCATATTCACAATCTCGGCGGCAATATTCCCTACGAGGTCGAACGGCTGGACCACCGCAACGTCATCGACACGCCGGACGAGCCATTGCCCTCGACGCAATTTATTAAACCCAACCTCTATGTGGATTGTAACTCCCTGGGCGCTCAGGCGATCGAATGCGGTGTCGCCGCCTACGGCGCCAAACGGATCATGTTCGGCACCGACGGCACCGAGTTCGGCAGCGAGTGGTCGGTCAAGGCACTGCAGGAGGCCCGCATCGACGATGCGGCGCGCCACAACATTCTGCACGGTAACGCCGCGCGCTTCCTGGGGCATTTGGCGACATTGGCGCCGTATCAGGAAGCGGCGGAATAGTAAGTTTTCGTGACGTTGCGTCGTTTTGGGCTGTCCATAACCAGAAGAGTGATCTGCCATGCCAAGTTTCGATATTGTTTCACGCACCGAAATTCCTGAGGTCGATAACGCCATTCAAGGAGCGATGCGCGAGATCGGCACGCGCTTCGATTTCAAGGGGAGCAAGTGTGCGATCGAGCGGACCGACGAGAGCCTACTGCTGACCGCCGACGACAATTTAAAGCTGCGCCAAGTGGAGGAGATGCTGCGCGGTTATCTGGCCAAGCGCAAGGTCGAGGCCGGCGCGTTCGATTTTGGTGCGCCGGAAACAGCATCGGGCAACACGGTGCGCCAGTCGGTGAAAATAAAGCAGGGGGTCGAACGCGAGATCGCCCAGACAATCGTCAAGGCGATCAAGGGTGCGAAGATGAAAACCCAGGTCGCTATCCAGGGTGACGAGCTGCGGGTGTCGGGCAAAAAACGTGACGACCTGCAAGACGCGATTGAGTTGATCAAAGGCCTAAAGATCGAACAACCACTGCAGTACGTAAACTTTCGCGACTAGCGGACGCCCGTTGGTTCGGCCACCGTCTCGGGGCCCTCGCCGCCGAAGCGGGTGGCGACGAAACCGATAATGAGGCCAACAATAGCGCCCTCGGCGGTAAACCAGAACGGCGAGGTCAAGATACCGTCGGTGCCGAATGTCGACGCCATAACCGCCGCCATTGTGTCATAGGCAAAAAACGTCAGCACGAAATTCAGCCACGCCCCGAGCACAGGCGCGCGGAACCACCACGGCATCGGCAGTTTCAGGACCGGGTGCCAAGTGTAGACGCCGAACATGCCGATAATAGCGCCAAACGTTGTGTACCATAGTAGGATTCCCCAGCGCAGCAGGCCTTCTCCCTCAACTGGAAAAGCAGTCAGATAAATGAAGCCAGCGATGCCAAACAGCGCGCCAAGACCTTTGCCAATGGCAATACGGGTTGTCAAAGAGGGATTGGTGAACATTCCTACCTCCAAGGTAGTTGGAGCTATCATCGCCACCAAGGTAACGGACATCCGGGGCGAACGTTTGACCGAGATCAATTCGAGCAGGTACCCGACATCCTCTCGCCGTTGCCGTAACGTTCTAGCCCTTCTTCCGCTGAGCATACAAGGCTACTCATGGCTGGAACTAAATTAGAACCGGCAATAGCAGACCTGGCCGGCAGGGCAGAGGCGATTGTGGGAGTTACCGGGGAAAACGGGCCCAAAACGAGGTAATCAGGCGTTATCTGCAGTAAGAATTTATTCACCATGGATCGATAGGATAGGGTCACAAATTACCCTTGGAAGGGCTAGCGATGTCTACGAAGTTTCTGGTGACTGACGAAAATACGGACGGCTACAAGCTGGAAGATATTCTGGCAGCGATCCGGAACGACATGATCATACGGGCGTCCAAAATTATGGAAGACTACCGTCCAGAAGCGATGGCCGTAATGAGTAACAATATCAAGATCCTGGGTTTGCTTTCGGAAAGCGTCGAGCTAGCGACAAACAGCTCGGATATTCTACACAAGGCATTCGGCCCCCACGATTCGGGCGTGCCGCGGATTGGCAAAGCCTAGCCAGCAAGACATTGTTCTGGGCCGGTCAATCCCTTGGGACGCCCGGCGCGTCCGTCTGCGCAACGCTAGTTCGATACAGTGAAGGAATTGGCGATGGCGACGAGATGGCGCAGGCGCCGCTCGTTCATGGTTTTGATCTCAGTAAAATACCAGCCCTTCCCAGAATCCTGGAGGCGCAGGACGACGAACTGGCGTACCGGGCCAAAACTGTAATTACAGAAAATCTCCCGGAATTCGCCGCTCGCATTGTAACCAATTGTCGGGTCTTCGCAGAAGTGTAAGGGAATTCGCCCGAGATTTTGCAGTCCGGCGAAAAGATCGGGCAGGGACTTTTTCAAGGCGTCGAATACGGGGTCGGAGAACGGACTGTCCGGGCTTGAAAACACTTCCTCAACAGCGGCGGGATCGCCAATTTGTGCTGTTAGCCTTTCGGTGAGCCAGGCCTCTGGATCGGCCACATCGCCCCGTACGGCGCGCAATGAAATCGTGCTGAGCTCGGAAAAAGGGCCCTCGATTGGCCTCACCGCGGTGATAGGGGTCCAGTCTTTCGAGGTGGCTGTGTCGGCCTCTGGGGCGATGACAAAACCATCGGGCACGTCGAACTGTTGTGCCGTGCTCGCCGTTGTCCACGACAATCCGGCCAGCAAGCTGGATATAACGGCAATATATTTGAGGCGCGTCGCTGTTCTGGTCTTAACCATACCGGTACCTGTCTAAATTTCGCCGTGGAACCATCGATGACACCCGATTATGGCGGCATTTGGGCCGTTAAAATTTGGGCAACGTCTCTGTCAGGAAAGTTGACCTAAGGTGCTGGCGATAGGCTTCGACCATTTCGCTCGGCACGTCGGAGCCAAAACATAATACCGTCGGACCGCCTGGCCTAATGTACTCGCTATCGGTGCCGCACCGGATTGTGGGATGGTCGCGGAAATTATTGGGAAATATGAACAGTTTGTCGTTCCATTTTCGGTGGTAGGGACAGGCGCAGGCGCCGGTGTACCGATCGATTGACTCCTGCACCAGAAGGTCTCGGATTTCCGCGTCAGTGGGCTCTTCAATTGCGGTCTGGACGTTGGGGTCAAGCGGCACTCGAAGCACATCGGCGTAGAGGGTGTGCTCTGCCGCGCCGGCCCATAATGCCAGCGCGGCAACTATGGCTGCTCGTTTGCTAACGATTCCCATGACCCTAATGTTGGGCGGGTGACGACGTTTGTGAAGGCCCGTCTGAACGCAATCCGCTTGGATGGCAGAATAGTTGTGCCGGGGCGTTCATTGTAGCCGTCCGTGCGAGCGCATATTATCACTGTGGATTCAGTGCTTATTTTAGAAATTCGAGGAAGTTCATGGCGAGAATTAATATCGGCGAGATCACCCTTAACGTCGAGCAGACGGGCGAAGGCCCTCCCTTTATATTCATTTCGGGTCTGGTCGGATTGCTGAATGCCTGGCAGTACCAAGTTGCCGAGTTTTCGAAACGCTACCGGTGCATCTCTTTTGATCATCGTGGCGCCGGCGAAAGCGACCGGCCACCGCTGGATCAGTATTCGACCGAGGCGATCGCCGGCGATGTGATTGCCCTTATGGACACTCTCGGCATCGAAAAAGCCCATGTAGCTGGGACATCGACGGGGGGGGCTATTCTGCAGAACCTGGCAATCGATCACCCGGACCGGCTGCGCTGCTGCATCTTTTCCAACACCTGGACCAAAGCCGATGAATATGTGCGCCGGGTGCAAACAGCGCGTAAACAGATCGCTCTGTCAGACGGACCAGAGGCGTACGTCAAGGTCAGCTCGTTGTTTACCAACGGCGCCATGCAGTTTCGTTATAATTTGGACCGCGTAATGGAGATCGAGCGGCGTTCACTGGAGACCATCGCGCCGCCGGAAATATTGGCCGCCCGGCTGGACATGACCATGGCCCATGACCGGCTCGATGAATTGCACAAAATTCGAAATCCATCGCTGATCATCGGCACACGCGACGACGCCACCGTGCCGTTCTATTTTTCTGAGGACCTCCACGCGGCGATTGAAGGTTCGCGCCTGATCCTGGTCGAAGAGGGAGGGCACTATTCCTTCCGGCGCCACTCCGATGAATGGAACGCTCTGGTCAGCCCGTTCCTCGCGGAAATGGAAGACAAGGTTTGATCACCGCGATCATTGTTGGCTCAGAAACGCAGACGGTTGCAGTATGGATAAAGTGAAAGTTGGTATCGTCGGTATTGGGTGGTGGTCGGACGTTCTGGCCGGGGTGATCGAAAGTACCGATAAGCTGGATCTGCGTGCCTGCTATACCCGCAGTGACGATAAGGCCGCTACTTTTGCGGCCAAGTTCAATTGCGAGGCCGTCAGTTCTTACGAGGCGATGCTGGCGCTGGACGATCTCGACGGCGTTATCCTGACGACACCGAACTCTGCCCACCGTGCCGGCGCCGAGGCGGCGGCGCAGGCGGGCAAGCATGTGTTCGTCGAGAAACCCATTTCGAACACGTTGGAGGATGGGCGAGCCATGATCGGCGCTTGCGAGGCGTCGGGGGTGGTGCTGGCGGTTGGCCATTCCTATCGACGCCACGGCGCTCTGCGGCATCTGCACCGACTGATCGACGATGGCGAGTTGGGTCGTGTAAGCTTGGCGGAAGGGGTTTTCTCCAACGATAACGGCCTGAAACTGAAACCCGGCCTCTGGCGATCTGACCCGGCTGAAATTCCGGGAGGATGCCTAATGCAGATCGGCATCCACCAGATCGATAATCTGCTTTATCTGTTGGGCCCCGTCAGTGACGTTTCAGCTTATTTCAACCGGCTCGAAACGGAGCCCAATATTGACGACGTTACGGCGGTCTTAATGCGGTTCGAATCTGGCGCTATTGGATATGTCGCGGCCGATTATATTTCGCCGCGCCGATTCACCCTGGCCGTACATGG
>JBLHHE010000076.1:0-7800 GCA_047616465.1 Alphaproteobacteria bacterium | reverse complement strand
CGGGCCTGGTACGAGTACACAATCGAGCAGTTCGGCGTCGAGCGCTGTCTCTTCGAATCGAACTTTCCCGTCGATAAGCTGAGTTGCAGTTATGCCGTGCTGTGGAATTCGTTCAAACGGATGACCACCGGCTATTCGGACGCCGAAAAAGCCCAGCTGTATCACGACACGGCTTCGCGCGTTTACCGCCTTGAGGGTGCGGCTTAATACCGCTCTAAATCGCCGCGACGAGGGCTAAAATCAGGATCCAAACAGCAAACGATGCCGCGCCCACATAGAGCGTCGCGGGCCTATTCGCGGTGTAGAATTCGTCGGTTGTCTTATACATCGGCCTTATCTCTCCAGTCGCACCCCTCGGGTGTGCTTTAAAAGTGAGCGCGTTTCGGGCCGATAAAAGTGATAGGGATCACTCGCCGCGCAAAATTTTTGCTAAATGGCTTCCGGCACCCGTTTTCGTGATGGGGGACGGTTTGAAAGAGTGTCGTAGACTGGCCAGAATTGCGAAAACCGGGGATTAATATGGTGCTGAACGACGGAATCCGGGCATGAGGCGGCTGTTATTTTCTATGGCCCTGGGGCTGGTCGCCGTGACGGCGGCGAGCGCTACGGCGATCGCGCAATCCGCGCCAAGCCATGTTCCCACCGCGGAGTGCCGCGACCCCGAACCTCTGCCCAATCAAATACGCTGTTTTCTCGACGCCGCTGAAGCCCAAAACAATATTGGGCTGTGCGACGGCGCCTATGATTTTGCCGTGCGCTTTAATTGTATTTCTAAATTTGCCGAGAATAGCGGCGATCCGGTCGCGTGCGAGCGCATTCCCATCCGCAATAACCGCCTCTTGCTGTTTCGCGATTCCTGTACTGCCGGCGTTGCCGCCGCCACCCGTGCGCCTGAATTGTGCGAACAGGTGCAACTCGCGGTCGTTCGCGACGCGTGCTTCCTGACCCAGGTCGTCGAATTCGACGCCGCTTCCGAATTCTGCAACCGCATCACTAAATCTCCTATAAGAGAGATCTGTTTAGAAGGATTGGGGGACGCCAAGTAATACGGCGTTTGCGCTGGTCCGTTCGCTCTTTCGCCCTAAACCGGCGGACGATAAGTTGTGGCGCGGGAATGTGGAGTCGCTTTCTATGTTACTTTTAGCAAACCTCCTCAAGGGGTTCGTGCAACGCGGCCGGTTAAAACTGATCGACGCGCACGGCAAAACCCATGAGTTCGGCGACGACGGCGGCGACCAGGTAACGCTGCGCCTCCATGACCGCGCTTCGCACCGAAAACTTTTCTTCAATCCCGAATTAGCCGCGGCGGAAGCCTATATGGACGGCACGCTGACCTTCGAGGACGGGTCGGCGATATACGATCTGCTTTATCTGTTTTCGATCAACCGCCCGTCCCTCGGGGCCCATCCGGTACAAGGCCTGCAACGGCGTTTATGGCGGGCGGCGCGGCGGCGTCATCAAGCTAACGACGTGGAAAAGTCAAAAAGCCAGGCGCGCCATCATTACGACCTATCGACCGATTTATACCGGCTGTTCCTGGATCAAGATCTTCACTATAGCTGCGGTTTCTTCCGTTCCCCCGATGACAGCCTCGAGGTGGCGCAGGCGGCGAAACTTACGCGGGCTATCTCGAAGCTCGCGCTCGAACCCGGCATGAGCGTCTGCGAGATCGGCGGCGGCTGGGGTGCTTTCGCGATTGCCCTTGCCAAGGCCGGCGCCGATGTGACCTCGATCAACGTGTCGCCCGAGCAGATACGCATTGCCGAACAGTGCGCGCGCGACGCGGGGGTCGGCGACCGGGTCCGGTTCGTTCAGAAAGACTATCGCGAGGTCGAGGGTAGCTTCGATCGTGTGGTCTCGGTCGGTATGATGGAACATGTCGGCATCGGCCATATCGACGAATATTTCGCGAAAATTCGCGCCCTGTTGACCCCAGATGGTTTCGCGTTCGTTCATTCGATCGGACGGATGACCCAGCCCGGGACGACCGGGCCGTTTATCCGCAAATATATCTTCCCCGGCGGCTATGTTCCGGCGCTCTCGGAAGTGTTCGCCGCGGCCGAGCGCCAAGGCATATGGGTCGCCGACATGGAGGTGTTACGTCTCCACTATTATTATACGATCCGCCATTGGCGCCGCCGCTTTGCGGCGCGCCGCGACGAGGCCGTGGCGCTCTATGACGAGCGGTTCTGCCGTATGTGGGAGTTTTACCTGGTCGCTGTCGAGTTGGGGTTTCTGAACGGCTCGAACATGGTCTTTCAGCTCTTACTATCGACCCAACGCGACGCGGTTCCGGTCGATCGAAGCTTTATGTTCGAGGCCGAACAGCGCGCTCTCGCGCCGTTGGATTAATCGCTTAAAACCTCGGTTTTCTTGCTGTTTGCCATAATCGTGCCACGAGTTCGTGCGATTAGGGGTGGTATAGCGGAGTTCCATCAGCCGATTTCCTATCTTTGGCCCTTGCCCAAGGGGATCAGAAATAGGCTAGTATGATACCCAATGATGCGCCCTGGGAGAGACCGGTAATGGCGCTATAGAACAATCCGGGCGGCCCTTAAAGTGCCGTCTGCACAGGAGTGGATGGCAACATGTCTATGAGCGACAGCGAAAAAACGACAATTCCTCTGGCGACCCGCAATAGGCCTGATATTCCGCCGAAGCGGCGCGACGGCGAGGGCCTTTCATCTTCAATGTCCCAGGGCAGCCGAATGACCGTCGGCCCCGGCATCGAGCTAAAGGGTGAAATCAGTAACTGCGCCGCCTTGGTGGTAGAAGGCAATGTCGAGGCGACATTGAATGGCGAAGGCCTGGAAATATCGCAGCGCGGCGTCTTTAAAGGGACGGCGCGGGTCGAAACGGCCGATATCCAGGGCCAATTCGAAGGTGAACTTACGGTATCGGGATTGTTGCGGATTGAGAACGGCGGATCGGTCTCTGGTCAAATTGTTTATGGCCGCATCGAAATTGTCGCCGGCGGGGAGCTGTCCGGCCAGATAAGTAAGGCCGGCGTTAAGGAAGTAACTCCCAAGCCCATTACCAGCGTCGGGATCGCCGCCGAAGCCGATTAGTTTACACCCCTTTGCGGCGAAACCGCGCAGGTGCTGCCGGCCCGGATTGACAGGCCGGGGGCGCCTACCTACATTCCGGCCACCAAAGACATCCCCTACCGGTGTAAACGGTTGTGTTCCTGCATGACCGTTGGCGATTGCGACCTGTCGATACGATGGCGTCGCCCCGCATTAATTTACGCCGGAGGCCGCAACAGAGAGGAATTCATCATGTCCGAAAACATTCTACCCATCGCTATTGTCGCGGCCGCTGGTTTCATCGAGCAATCCCTGACCAACACCCAGAAAGCCTTGATCGCCGCCAATTTGCCCTATCAAGTCATCACGCCGGAAGGCGCATTAGTTCAAGGCTGGCACGAGGAATCTTGGGGGCATCATTTCATGGCCGACCGGAAATTGGCCGACGTGATTTCAGCCGATTACTGCGGGCTGATCCTCCTCGATGGTCCCAACTGCGCCGATAGCTTGACCGAGAATGCCCATGCCAAACGGCTGGTGAAAGCCGCTATCGATAGCGCAAAGCCGGTTCTCGCGATCAACGATGCGATCCGCTTATTGGTGGCCGCCGAAGTGACTGCCGGCCGGCGCATCGCGGCGCCCGAAGCTCTGCGCAGCGATCTGACCCGCGATGGCATTGAATTCGTCGATGGAGAGTCGCTGGTCGTCGATGGTAGCCTCGTCACCGCGACCGCCGAGGCCGCTGGGCCCGTCCGTCTCGACGCTTTTCTAGCACTGCTTGCTTCCACCTCGGTACCGCAAGCCGCCTAACCGGACGGCGCGGGTTAGTTCCCACCGGCAAATTCGAAGACACAATTATAGTCCCCGCTTGGCGCCCGCATTTGTATAAATGCGGGCGATGGCCGGCGGTGTCTCGCGCCTGTCTGTCAGCAGATAACGGATTCGGCTCTAGATTCCGCATCCGGAATGTTTGCGTCGTTTCTCTGCTAATTCCTATACTGCGGTAATTTTTGATGCATTCTAGCGTCGATTGGTGACAGTGTTTCCGCAAATCAGCTTGTGAGGAGATTGCTCGATGTTTGGCAAGGTATTATTAGGTGTATCGGCTTCGTTGTTGTTTGCCTTCTTCCTAATCTCGCCGCAATCGGCCGTCGCGGCGGAGCAGATCGGAACGATTAAAACGTCGAATGGCGATGCGCAGATCGTTCGTTCGGGTAAGCCTGAAACCGCCGAGATCGGCGTTCCGGTTCATCTAAATGATGTGGTCCTCACAGGTACGGATGGAGCGATCGGCGTGACGTTTTCCGTCGGTCCCAACACAGAGATTGTTGTCGATAAATACGTATTCGACCCCAATGCCGGTAACGCCTCGTTCACGGCGAACATGGCGAAAGGCACGCTGCAATTTATATCCGGAGAAATTGCAAAATTGTCGCCCGATGCCGTCAAGGTCAACATTCCCACCGGCACCATCGCCGTCCGCGGCACGCGGTTTCTCGTCGAAGTTAGCAAGCCGTCACAGTAGCAACCCGGTCTGACCCTCGCTTCGTTCCTTCGCAAATGGACTTATAAAGCCGTGCCGAAAATCAAAAACGTCTCCTAGTGTATTTCTTTTGTCCTGCTATTGGCGGCGTGCAGCCCGCAGGAATTTCCGCCAACCGGCTCGCCTTTCGTCGATAATTTACGGGTTCTGGTCGGCGATTGGGACGTGGAGGAAGTCAAAAACCTTCCCAGGCCTACGGGCGAATTCGAAGCCGCGCTGTTTGACGAATATGTTCGACTGGGCGCCGCTGAACGCGCCGAAGCGGATTGGAACGACACCACCTTCTTTTTAAATCGCGCGCGGCGCTTGTCCCGAAGCCGCACCCCGGATCCGACGCCGATTGACGCCCGCGACATGCCGGCCGAGTCACTGGCGGAACTCACCGATGCGCGCCGGCGTTTGATGATCGCATTGTCGAGCACCCGCCGCTGGAAGCAACCGGTCGAGGCAGCCCGGGCGCAGGCGGCGTTTGATTGTTGGATGCAAGAACGCGAAGAAAATTTCCAGGACAATGACATTAACACTTGCCGCTCGGTGTTTTTGGCGGAAATCGTAAAACTGGAAGCCACGAAACCGGGAACGTTGGTTGTTTTGTTGCCCGACTTGAATGGCGACGTGGGGGAACTGGTTTTTACAACCAGCGCTGGCACGCAGACTTTGACAGTAGATCGCTCTGCGACGTCGGTGAACAAAGCCGGTGACATGCCGGCGCCCGCGTTCGAATTGGAACAGGCCTCGCTCGATCAGACTTTCGGCGCGGCGATCCAAGCCCAGCCGGTGCCGCCGGAGCGCTCTATTATATTTTTCGAGCTTCGATCTTCCGACCTCACCGAGACGTCGGCGGCCCAGATTCCTCAAATTATCGCCTCGATCGCCAGACACCCGGCAGCGGAAGTCGAAATCGTTGGCCATGCCGATCGTTCCGGTACCGACAAATATAACAACGCGTTGTCATTGCGTAGGGCGGCCGAGATCAAGCAGCGAATTGCGGCGCAGATCGGCAGCGCGCAGGCCATAGGCACTACGGCGAAAGGCGAGAGTAATCCGGTCGTCGATACGCCGGACGGTGTCGTCGAGCCGCAAAACCGGCGCGTCGAGGTGACGGTACGCTAATGTCCAGCGTTTCGTCGCCGCCGTTTGATTCCTGAAATCGGTCGAGACTTATTCCGGCACTGGCAAGGGCTGGTCGTTTTCCGGAATGTTCCAGGCGCGTTTGGTCGCCGGGCGTTCCAGGATCGACATGTACCATCGGCGTACGTTGGGAAAGTTGTTGAGGTTGATTTCCTGCCAGTTATGACGCGCCGCCCACGGCCACACCGCCATGTCGGCGATCGAATAGTCGTCGACGATGAAGTCGCGGCCTTCGAGGCGCTTGTCGAGCACGCCATACAGGCGCCGCGCTTCTTTCTCGTAGCGTTCCTGCGCGTAAGGTGCGACGCCTGGATTGTAATGGGTGAAGTGATGAACCTGGCCGAATATCGGGCCGAGGCCACCCATTTGCCACATCAGCCATTCCATCGTCCGCCAATAGGCGTCACGGTCGGTGGTGTTGAGGAACTGGCCGGTTTTTTCCGCTAGGTAGAGCAGGATCGCACCGGTCTCGAATAACGGAAAATCGTTATTGTCGTGATCGACGATCGCTGGAATCTTGTTATTCGGACTAATTTTCAGAAAATCGGGGTCGAACTGCTCGTCCTTGCCGATATTGACCGCAATCGTCTTATAGTCCAGCCCGGTTTCCTCGAGCATGAGCGCGACCTTACGGCCGTTCGGCGTGAACCAGGTATAGAAGTCGATCATCGGCAGGGGTCTCCTCGAATGTGATTAATTTCGTGTCGCCACCGGGGCGCGCCAGCGAATTCGGCGCACCCTATGAGGCGCCGGGCCAAGGGTCAATCTGCCGGTGGGAAAACAGCGGGCAAAAGATCTGTGCGTGCCGGTCGCACAGGGCTTTAGCGACGTTTCCAGATGATGACATGGGTCCCGCTGCTCCCGGGCGCGGCACCCGTAAAGGTCATGCGCGCGCCTTCATGATCGACCGCGCGGACGATCGTAAGCCCTTGAAAATTGGGGTCGAGAGCGTGTTCCACCTTATGCACGACATTGTCGTCTTCGACGTCCCAGGTGCCGGCGTAATTGATATATGTCCCAAAGGCCTCGATGCGGTCTTCGTCGGTCGGCCGGTCGGCCGGCAGGAAGCGTTCCTTGGCGCGCACGATAGCGCACATGTGACCGTCGCCGGTATACAGGATGGCGCCTTGGGCATCGCGCCCCATGGGATGTACGCGCGCGCCGCCCTCGTCCTCGACATACCATTCGTCGAGAACCCAGGCGCCAAGCAAGTCGTCTTTGATAAGTGGCATAGATGTGCTCCCGCGTCCTATTGTATTCTCGCACGGCAAGATACGCGGGCCGGCAATGATGCGCTAGACTATATAGATGACCACCGGCCCTGACCAAAACGAGCCTATCCTCGACGATATTCCGGTAACGCCCGGACGCCGGGTGTTGCGGTGGTGGCCGGTCGCGGTTCTTGGCGCCGGGGTCGTGGCTTTTTTCACCAGCGGCGCCGACCATTACCTGATGCTGCAGACCCTGCACGATAACCGCATGGCACTTGTTGCCTTTGTGCATGACTACGGTGTGCTCGCGGTCATCGTATTCCTGGGCGTCTATATAGCGGCGACGGCGCTGGCTATTCCTGGTGCCTTGATACTGACCATTACCGGCGGATTTCTGTTTGGCGCCTTGTGGGGCACGGTCTGGGTGGTGATAGGCGCGACGGTGGGCGCATCGCTATTGTTTTTGGCGGCGCGCACGACCCTGGGGGCGGCCTTGCGCGGGCGCGCTGGTCCGATGCTAAAAAGGATCGAGGCGGGCTTCGGCGCCAACGCGTTCAGCTATCTATTGTCGCTGCGTCTGCTGCCGATCTTCCCCTTTTTTATCGTCAACATCGTACCCGCCTTCGTCGGTGTTTCTCTGCGCACATTCGTCCTGGCGACGGTGATTGGTATCATACCCGGATCGTTTGTATTTGTTTCGGTTGGCGCGGGTCTTGGAAGCGTGTTCGAGATGATGATGGAGCCGACCCTGGCCAGCGCGATTACGCCGGAAATTATCATCGCGCTGGTGTCGCTCGCCGTCCTGGCGTTATTACCCATCGTCTGGAAGAAGCTCAAAGCCCGCCGCGGCCTGTCGGCGTAATTTTCTGTCATTTTGCGAGGTAAAGCC
>JBLHHE010000075.1:0-7870 GCA_047616465.1 Alphaproteobacteria bacterium | reverse complement strand
ACGGGGCGCGCCACTCTGGCCGCCGACGAAGAATTCTTGCCGTTCCGCGACGGCAGTTTCGACCTCATTCTCAGTTGCGCCAGCTTGCACCATGTCAACGACCTGCCGGGTGCGCTGATCCAGATTCAGCGCGCCTTAAAGCCCGATGGGGTCTTTCTCGCCGCGCTGTTTGGCGGCGCCACGCTCACCGAACTGCGGCAATCATGGCTGGCCGCGGAGACCACGCTGGAAGGCGGCGCCGGCCCGCGGGTCGCCCCGTTTGCCGATCTGCGCGACGCCGCCGGCCTGTTGCAGCGTGCCGGCTTCGCCCTGCCCGTCGCCGACAGCGACACCATCACCGTGACCTACGATAACCCGCTGAAGCTGATGTCGGACCTGCGCGGCATGGGGGAGACCAATGTGCTCGTCGAGCGGCGGCGCACGCCGACGCGGCGCGCCACGCTGATGGCTGTGGCCGAACGCTATATGAGCCAGTTCGCCGGCGACGATGGCCGCGCCCCGGCGACGTTTCAAATTCTCTATCTCACCGGCTGGGCGCCCGCCGCCGGGCAACCCCAAGCACTGCGCCCCGGCAGCGCCACCGCGCGGTTGGCCGACATTTTCGATGCCCCCGAACATTCCGCCGGCGAAAAATCCGAGCCACACTGAACAGCGCCCGTTATAGTCCTGCCGAGGCAATCAATCATGCAATTACCCGTATTCGACATCATCACCCAGGCCTGCCGCGACACCTGGGAAGACCGGCGCGACTTTGCCGCGGTTGCGTTCGTGCCCGTGCTCATGGTGTCGATTATCGGCACATTGATGCTGAACGTAACCGGCGACCCGCGAATCATCTTCGAAAATCCAGGGCAATTACCCCCGTCGGTGGTAGCCCGAATGTTTTTCGGCACCATTATCAACTGGCTCGCCGGGTTGGCGTTGTACTCCTTGTTTGCTGTCGCCTGGTACAGGCGGAACCTGGTCGGCCCCGAAGGCATGACCATTGGCGCGGCGATGCGCTGGAGCGCACGGCAGTGGCGGTTCTTCCGCCGGCTGGTATTACTGCTCATCAACCTGTTTGGGCTTTTTTTCATCGCCTCCATTTTGCTTATGTCCGTCTTGCCGATCGCACCGACCTTGAGCGCTTTGCTGATCGCAATTGGCCTGCTCTACGCCCGTGCAGCATTGGTATTCCCCGCCACAGCCACCGACACGCCCATGACCCTCGCCGAATCGGCAAAGCTAACCAACGGCAACAGTTGGCGTATGTTTATGGCCGTTGTCATTTTGCCGTTCCTGGTGATGTTAGTTGGCGGCATTGCCGTGCTCATCGTCGCCGCACCGCTCGCCGACCTTATCGGATCGTCGATCACAGCCCAGTTCTTGCTGTCGCTTATGGCCCAGTCGGTCAACTATATCGGCTTCGCCATCGGCATCACGGCACTTTCGCTGGCCTACCGCCAGCTGACGGCATAGGCGCATTCAACCGAACTTCGGGCGCTAAAGCACGTCGCGCAGCATCGCCACCAGGGGCTTGTCGGCCGCCGGCATGGGATAATTGCGCATGTCGTTGGGGCGCACCCAGGCCAGCACCTGGCCTTCGACGGGTTGCGGGGTGCCGGTCCAGACGCGGCACACGAACAGCGGCATCAGCAGGTGAAAATCGTCGTAGCTGTGGCTGGCAAAGGCAATTGGCGCCAGGCAGCTTTCCACCGTGTCGATCGCCAGTTCCTCGCGCAGTTCGCGGATCAACGCTTCTTCCGGCGTCTCGCCTTCCTGCAGCTTGCCGCCGGGAAACTCCCACAGGCCGGCCATGGATTTGCCGGCCGGGCGCTGCGCCAACAAGATGCGGTCGTCGGCATCGACCAGGGCGACGGCGCTGACCAGCAGAAGCGGCGGACTCACCGCTAACTCCGATAGTCGGCGTTGATGGTGATGTAGCCATGGGTGAGATCACAGGTCCACACGGTCGCCCGGCCGCGCCCAACCCCGACATCGACGTCGATATCGATCTCCGCACCCTTCATATGCTGTGCCACCGGGGCTTCGTCGTAGCCGGGCATCAACTGCCCGTTCTCGGTAATGGGGATGCCGCCGATGGCAATCGATAAACGGTCCCGGTCGGCCTTCTCGCCGGCTTTGCCAACCGCCATGACGATGCGGCCCCAATTGGGGTCTTCGCCGGCGATTGCTGTTTTGACCAGCGGCGAGTTGGCGATGGCCAGGCCTATGGCGCGCGCCGCCCGCTTCGATTCAGCGCCGCGCACATTGACGGTGACGAACTTCTGCGCCCCCTCACCGTCGCGCACGATCTGCTGCGCCAGGTCGGTGCAGACGGCTTCCAGTGCTTGGTAAAATTCCGCCAGCGCCGGATCGTTGGCGCGGCTGATCCGGGGTTGGCGTTTGGCTTGGCCGGTGGCGCACAGCAAGACCGTATCCGAGGTCGAGGTGTCGCCATCCACCGTGATCGAATTGAACGAGCGGTCGGCAGCCCGGCGCAACAGCTTTTGCAGGACCGGCGCGGGCAGGCGCGCGTCGGTGAAAACGAACCCCAGCATCGTCGCCATGTCGGGCGCTATCATGCCCGAGCCCTTGGCGAAACCGGAAATGGTGACGTCGGCGCCACCGATTTTCGCCGTGCGGGACGCTCCCTTGGGGAAGGTGTCGGTGGTCATGATGGCTTCGGCCGCCGGCCGCCACGCCCGCACGCCCAGACCCCGGCGCACGGTCGCCAGCTTGCTGGCAATGAAGTCCGGCGGCACCGGCTGGCCGATTACGCCGGTCGAGGCGATATAGATTTCGTCGCGCCGGCAGCCGAAAAGCTTCGCCGCGGCGTCAACGGTGTTTGAAACCACTTTGTCGCCCGCATTGCCGGTGAAGGCGTTGGCGTTGCCGGAATTAACGACGATTGCCCGCGCCCGGCCCTTGGGCAGGATCTCGCGGCACCAGTCGACCGGCGCCGACGGGCAGCGCGACCGGGTCAGCACACCGGCAATGGTGGTGCCCTTGGCCAGTTCAGCGAGCATCAAATCCTTGGCGCCGCTCGGCTTCAGCCCCACCGCGCGGCCGCTCAGGCGAACCCCGGCAACGGGTTTGATCGGTGGAAACCCCTTGGGTGCCAGCGGCGAGGCCGCTGCGGTACCAGACTTACTCATAATAACAAACGCCCCCGAAGTTAGTTCAGGGGTGATATCGCGCCCAGCGCGCCGCTATTTTGCGGCTGCACCCCCCACTGGCGTACCGTCGATGTTGAAGGTTTCGATCTCGGCATTCGCCCGCAGTTCCGACATATGCGCGGTGATGAACTCGCGCGTCAACAACTCTTGGATACGCGCCCGCGATTCTTCCAGATCGGCCGGTGGCTGGCGGCGCTTATCGACGGTTTTGATGACATGCCAGCCGAACTGGGACTTCACCGGATCTGGGCCTATGGCGCCAATTTCGAGAGCGAATGCGGCGGTCGCGAACGGTTCGACCATGGCTTCGCGCGCGAAGTACCCCAAATCGCCGCCGTTCGGACCCGTCGGGCCGGTAGAGTGTTCGCGCGCCAGGGCGGCAAAGTCAGCACCGGCGGTAAGTTCTTTGAGGATCGCCACGCCCTCTTCTTCGGTTTCCACCAGAATGTGGCTGGCGCGCACTTCTTCGGAGCCTTCGGTGCTACCGACCGTCTCCTCGTAGACCTTAGCAACCGCTTCTTCAGTGACTTGTTCGTCGATCTTGCGCCGCATATAGGCTTGTTGAATGGCGGAGCCTTCAAAAGCCCGAATTTGCGCCCGTACGGCTTCGTCGTTTTGCAGGTCTAACGCCCGCCCGGCGGTCTCGAAGAGATAGCCGGTGACGAGTTGCTCGATGAGCTGCGGGATCATGGATTCCAAGGGAATCTGCTGGTATTTCGCCGGCAGACGCTCAAAAGCGGCCCTCACCTCCGATTGATGAATCTCGTGACCGTTGACCTTGGCAACAACCGGATCGCCGCCGTCCTTACTATCCTGTGCCCAGACCGTCACCGGTCCGGTCGATATAAAAGCGGCGGCCAATGCCGCCCGTAAAAAATGCTTCATAGTATCGGCTCCGCAGGCCTGGCCGGTTTTGTTCGCCGGCAGGCAAAATTAGTTAACGTTAAAACGGTCCAAAAATGACCGCATAACACAGTGCCGCCATCGGCGCTCTGGCTCAAGTGCTGACCGGCAACCTTGAGTATCTCACACGCTAATGTGATTGATCAAACCGCCCCGTCCCGCACCCGGCCTAGCCGCATCGCTTAACCGGTTCTTATGGTTACCGGATCGCCGTTGACAGCCGCCCACACGGCCCCTAGACAAGACGCCATTAATCCCCATCTTTCAGGGCCTATATGGAACGCTGCGCTGCATAGGTAGTGCGCCCCCTGTCAGCGGCCCCTTTGCCGCTACGGAACACCGCAAAGGAATGAACCCGCCGGATGGTACTCAAGCAGATTTTTGGCTCGGCAAACGAACGATATCTCAAGCGGCTGAGGAAGGACGTCGACGCCATAAATGCGCTTGAGCCGGCGATCGAAGCCCTTAGCGACGAGGCGCTGCAGGCCCGCACCGATATGTTCCGTCAGCAACTGGCCGAAGGGTCATCGCTCGACAGCTTGTTGGTCGAGGCCTTTGCAACGGTCCGCGAAGCGGCCAAGCGCACCCTCGGGCAGCGCCATTTCGATGCCCAGCTATTGGGCGGCATGGTGCTGAACAATGGCATGATCACCGAAATGAAAACCGGCGAAGGCAAGACCCTGGTGGCCACATTGGCGGTCTATCTCAACGCCCTCGGGGGCAAGGGCGTCCACGTCGTCACCGTCAACGACTATTTGGCCCAGCGCGACGCCGGGTGGATGGGCCAGGTTTATAAATTTCTCGGGCTGACGGTAGGTTGCATCTTCCACGGTTTGTCGGACGAAGAGCGCCGCGCGGCCTACGCCGCCGATGTCACTTATGCGACCAACAACGAACTCGGCTTCGACTATCTGCGCGACAACATGAAGTTCCATCTCGATGAGATGGTGCAGCGCGATTTCAATTTCGCCATCGTCGACGAAGTCGACTCGATCCTCATCGACGAAGCGCGGACGCCGTTAATTATCTCCGGACCGGTCGAGGATTCGTCGGAGGCCTATCGCCAGGTCGATGTCTTTATTCCCCAGCTCGTTGAGGCCGATTACGAGATCGACGAAAAAGCCCGAGCGGTCACCATGACCGACGAGGGCGTCGAGCACGTCGAACAATTGCTCGCCGATGCGGGCTTGCTGGAGCCCGGCGCAAGCCTCTACGACATCACCAGCGTCAGCACTCTGCACCACACCAACCAAGCCCTACGGGCGCATAAACTCTTCAGCCGCGACACCGACTACATCGTCAAAGACGACCGCGTCGTCATCATCGACGAGTTCACCGGCCGCATGATGGAAGGGCGGCGCTATTCCGACGGGTTGCACCAGGCGCTCGAGGCGAAAGAAAACGTTTCCGTCCAGAACGAAAACCAGACCCTGGCCTCGATCACCTTCCAGAATTACTTCCGTATCTACCCCAAGCTCAGCGGTATGACCGGTACGGCGATGACCGAGGCGGGCGAGTTCGCGGAAATCTACCAGCTCGACGTGATCGATATTCCGACCAACCAACCGATGGTGCGCGCGGACAAGAATGACGAGGTGTATCGCTCGCTCGACGAGAAATACAACGCCATCGTCGAGCTCATCGCCGACTGTCACAAGCGGCAACAGCCGGTACTGGTCGGCACCGTTTCGATCGACAAGTCAGAGCAGGTGGCGGCGGTTCTGAAAAAGAAAAAAATTCCCCACCATGTCCTGAACGCCCGCTATCACGATCAGGAGGCCACGATCATCGCCCAAGCGGGCGAGCCCGGCGCCGTCACCATCGCCACCAACATGGCGGGCCGAGGCACCGATATTCAGCTCGGCGGCAATGTCGAAGTCCGCATCGCCCAAGAACTGGCTGACATCGACGACGAGGCTGAGCACAAACGCCGGCGCGAGGAAATCGAAGCCGACGTCGCCGCCAAGCGCGCCTTGGTGCTGGGCACGGGGGGCTTACAGATTATCGGTACCGAGCGCCACGAGAGCCGGCGCATCGACAATCAGTTGCGCGGCCGCTCCGGCCGCCAGGGCGACCCCGGACGGTCGCAATTCTTCCTATCCCTGGAAGACGATTTGATGCGTATTTTCGGGTCCGAACGTATGGACTCGATGCTGCAAAAACTCGGCCTGGAAGAGGGCGAAGCGATTGTCCATTCCTGGATCGACAAGGCCTTAGAGAAGGCCCAGCAAAAGGTTGAGGCGCGCAACTTCGAAATTCGCAAACAGTTGCTGCAATACGACGATGTGATGAATGACCAACGCAAGGTCATCTACGAGCAGCGCAAGGATTTGATGCGCGACGATGACGTGTCGGAAACCATCGAAGCGATGCGCGACGAGACGCTGGAAAACACGGTGTCGCGGTGTATCCCCGAAAAAGCCTTCGCCGAGCAATGGGATACGGATCTACTGCACGAAGAAATCTTGCGCCTGTTCGGTATCGACGTACCGGTCGCCGATTGGGCGAAGGAAGAAGGCATCGCCGACGAGGAAATCCTCGACCGACTGCGCAAACGGGTCGCCGAAAAAGCGGCGGCTAAAACCGCGCAGTTCGGGCCCGAGCTGATGCGCATGGCGGAAAAGAATCTGCTGCTGCAAATCCTCGACCAATATTGGAAAGACCATTTACTGCGCCTCGACCATTTGCGCCAAGGCATCGGCCTGCGCGCATTCGGGCAAAAGAACCCGCTCAACGAATATAAGCGCGAAGCGTTCGACATGTTCGAGGACATGCTGGGCCGCCTGCGCGAAGGCGTTACATCGATATTGAGCAATATCGAAATACAGGTGAACGCGCCCGAGCCGGTGCCCGAACCCCAGGCGCCACAGCAGATGGAAACCCAACACGCCGCCGTCGGGCAGTTCGCCGGCGAGCCAGAAAACCCGGATGCCGACGGCGATGTTATTTCGAAACAGCGACCGATGCGCCATGCCAGCGGCGCTCAGGTCAATCCGGACGATCCGTCGACCTGGGGGAAAGTGGCGCGCAACGCCGCCTGTCCGTGCGGTACGGGGAAAAAGTACAAACATTGCCACGGTCAGCTTAGCTAAAGCAGTATCTGGGAAATTTAGCGAATACTCGTTCGCGCGCGGTGGGGGCCGGCGATGGAATTTGGCGTTTTCGATCATCTCGATCAGCGGCCCGGCGCCGCGCTGGAGACAACTTACCAGGAACGGCTGCAATTGATCGCCGACTATGATGATGCCGGGATTTCCACCTATCATCTCGCCGAACACCATGCCACGCCGTTGGGGCTGGCGCCGTCGCCCAGCGTATTTCTCGCCGCCGTCGCCCAGCGCACCACGCGCCTGCGCTTCGGCCCGATGGTCTATTGTTTGCCGCTCTACGACCCGCTGCGCCTGATTGAAGAGATCTGCATGCTCGACCAGATGAGCGGCGGCCGGTTCGAGTTCGGCGTCGGGCGCGGCATTTCACCCTACGAAGTTGCCTATTTCGGCATCGACACCGAGACCGCGCCGGCGGTCTACAGGGAAGCGTTCGAGGTCTTGATGCAGGGCCTCACCCAGGCCGAGCTAAGCTATCAGGGCGAACATTTCTCCTACGATCAGGTGCCCATGGTGCTCACGCCGAAGCAGCAGCCCCACCCGCCCCTATGGTACGGCGTCGGCGCGCCCCAGGGTGCCCAATGGCCGGCCGAGCAGGGTATCAATATTATCAGCAACGCGCCGTGCCCGGTCGCGCGCGAAGCGACGACGCGCTACCGCGATGTCTGGCACGCCCATCACGGGGCGGCGGAAACTCTGCCC
>JBLHHE010000074.1:0-7876 GCA_047616465.1 Alphaproteobacteria bacterium | reverse complement strand
ATCGAGCGACGCGGCCCGGTTGCCGTCGTGCATATGATCAACCTAACCGAGGGTATTCAGGCGGGAAGAACATTGGACTTCCACTGGGAAATCGGCGTTGCGCTGGGCCAGCTGCGCGACGATCAGGACGTGCGGGTTGTCATTCTCACCGGGGCAAGAGACGGCGAGTTCATGGTCGCGCCGCGAACCGATGTCTATGAAGAGCCCGCCGCGCTAGGCGGCCATAATGACCCCAAGGGGTCGTGGAAGGTCTTCAACGGTATCATTCGCGCCCATCAGACATTGACCGAAATGGAGAAGCCGGTGATCGCCCGGGTTAACGGCGATGCGGTGGGCTTCGGCCAGAGCCTGATGCTGGGATGCGACATTATCGTGGCGCGCGATGACGCGCGGATCGCGGATATGCACATGGCCATGGGCGATGTGGCGCCTTACGGCCCGCCCTTTGCGATTGTGCCGGGCGACGGCGGAGCATCGCTCATCCCGCTATATATGACGCCGCCGATGGCCAAGGAGTATCTGATGCTGGGTAAGGAATACACCGCCAGACAGCTCGCCGACATGCACATGATCAACTACGCGGTGCCGGCCGACCAGCTGGACGCGGAGGTCGACAGGCTGGTGGGTAAGTTGCTGGAAAAACCACCGCTCGCCCTGGCGTGGACAAAACGGACGGTGAACCGGTATGTCGCTGCCCAGCACAACATGACCCTGGATGCCGGCGCCGCCTATGAGATGGTGAACTTCCTGCAATGGGAGCGCCAAGGCTTCAAGCAGGATATGGACTTCGAGTAGGGCCAAGCCGGGCAGGGAGTGTTGTGGCGGCGATCGCAGGGGCAAGCGGATTGCCAATTGAGTACGATTGGGGCACGCTTTTCTGCGTCGTGGGGTTCTAGGCGGCAAATTCCGGCATAATAAATCGTGGTGGCAGTAACGAATTAAGGGGTCAACACATGAGCGATACCAGCGATACCAGCGATATCACCGTTATGAGTTTGGACGAGATGCGCGAGCGAATTGCCGTCTTTGAAGACCAGACGGCGAGCCAGAAATTGATAATAACCCAGAGCATTCCGGGGTTTAAGCGCGACATCTACAGCATTATCGGACGCGGTGTGTCGGAAGATGCCGAAACGCGGCCGGCGATCGTCGATTCATCGGGTTTCAACATCGCCTATGTCGGAGCCGAGCCGGGCAATGGTTCGGCACTGCACACCCACCCCGAGGTCGAGGTGTTCATTCCGTTTTCGGGCCAGTGGTCGGTCTTCTGGAATGAGGGGGACGCGCACCAGGAAGTTGTGATTGGCCCGATGGACTGTATCTCGGTGCCGCCCGGTGTGATGCGCGCCTTTCGCAATGTCGGCAAAGAGTACGGCCATCTGATGGCGATCATCGGCGGCACGGAAAATGCCGCGGTGGGGCGGCCTCAGGATGTTGTCGACGCCGCGGCAGCCGCCGGTTTGAAACTCGATGCCGACGGTCATCTCGTCGAAGCGGCCGAGTAGGCGGCCTAACCGCAAATCAGCGGCCCCATGCGCCAGCTAGTCGAAACTGCGCGGAGACCCCTTACAGGGCGTCTCGCCGATGGCTTGTAGTCCACGAATGCCCGTGCCAGAGTATCTTATAGTTCTCCCGAAGAATGGGAACGTGAGGGAGCAGCGCGATGACATCCGCTGAGAATGACGGCGACAAGCCACGAACGATCGGCTTCCGGTTTGATTTCAACATCGGGTGCGCAATCGGCGTCATCCTGTTCGGCGTCGCAATTTGGGTGCTAACCCCCTTTCAGGTCGAGAAGGCGGTGCCACTGTTCGGTGAGCGCGCCTCCGGCCTCGACCCCCACCTCTTTCCGCGCCTGGTCGCAGCCGTTTTTGTCATACTCGGCATCTGGTACTTCATCCGGGCGTTGACACTCGAAGAAGAAAATTTGCTGCGCAAGCTCAACCGCGTAGCGATCTTCAATACGGTCGTTTCGTTGGCGACGTTCTGCGTCTTCGCCATCGTCCTGGAACGGGTCGGATTCGTGATCGCGGGCACGCTTACAATTTTCTTCCTAAGCACGTTCTACGGCAACCGAACCTACTGGCTTGGTGCGCTGGTTGCGATCGCCGTTCCGTTCGGCGTGTTCAACCTGTTCACCAAGGTGCTGAGCGTCTTCCTGCCAGAGTTCCCTTTCGCCGATCTTGGCTGGCTATGAACCTCTTTCCATCGACACGGATTAATATCGACAACGCCTAGAATGTGAGAATGTCACCATGGATTTATGGGGGAGTTACCTAGCCAGTTTCGAGCTGCTACTTCGGTTCGATACGTTCGCCTGGATTGGATTGGGACTTCTCCTAGGTATCTTCGTTGGGTCGATGCCGGGCCTGACGACGACAATGGCGATGGCGATTCTGTTGCCGATCGCCTTCTTCCTGGAGCCACTGATCGGCATTCCGTTCCTAATCGGCGTCTATAAGGGCGGCATTTTTGGCGGCAGCGTGCCGGCCATACTGGTGTCGATACCGGGAACCGGCGCGGCCGCCGCGACGATCTTCGACGGACCACCGCTAACCCGAAAGGGCCACGCCCGCAAAGCGCTGGAAATGTCGCTATTCGCCTCGGTCTTTGGCGACACATCGAGCGATATCGTCACCATTCTGCTGATTGGTGTTATCGCCATCATCGCCTCGAAGATTGGCCCGCCCGAACTTGGCGCCGTCATCATCTTGAGCCTGATCGTCATCGCCGCCACCAGTAATGGCGCCTTCGTCAAGGCGATGGTGATGATGGCGCTCGGTCTGTTCATCGGCATGATCGGCCAAGACCCGATCGGCGCCCTGTCGCGTTTTACTTTCGACATTTTCGCCGTGCGCGCCGGCATTCCGCTGCTACCGATGCTGATCGGCCTGTTCGCCCTGCCCGAAGTACTGATTGCCGCTGAATCGAAGGCAACGGAATATATCCGCAGCCAACTCAACGTGCGCAAGGGCGAGCGGTTGACCTGGGCTGAGTTCCGGTCCTGCTTTCGGACCATTGTTCGGTCGACCTGTATCGGTACGGTGATCGGCATGATCCCCGGCACCGGACAGGTGGCCGCCGCCTTCATCGGCTACGCGGCGGCGCGTAACGCCTCGAAAGAGCCGGAGAAGTTTGGCACCGGTCATCTCGAAGGTGTTGCCGCGCCGGAAGCGGCCAACAATGCCGTCAACGGACCAACACTGGTGCCGCTACTGACGCTCGGCATTCCCGGCGACAACATCACGGCGATTTTGCTCGGTGCTTTTATCGCACAGGGCCTGCGGCCGGGACCGCAGCTTTTGGTCGAACAGGGACCGCTGGTCTATGCCATTTTGAACGCAATGTTGGTTGCTAATTTCCTACTGATCGTCATAGGCTATTTTACCATCCCGTTGTTTGCTCGAGTCGTGACGATCCGCAAATCGCTGCTGCTGCCGTTGACCGTGACGCTGGCTTTTGCCGGCGCTTACGTCTTCCGCTCCGACCCGAACGATCTGCTATTCCTCGTCGGCTTCGGCATTTTGGGTTATTTCTTCCGCAAGTTCCATTTCCCCGTGACCCCCCTGGTCATGGCGTTCATTTTGGGACCGGAACTCGAGCGCACGGTGGGTCAGACTGTCAGCATGTCCCATGGCAATCTGTTCGGATTCATTTTGATTGACCGGCCGATCACGCTCGGCTTGCTCATCGCCACACCTATACTGGCGTGGTGGATGTGGCGGCGTGCCATGGCGATGCAGCGTACCGCGGCATCGCTGGTCGCAGAACGCGGCATTGCACCCAGCGGCGCTGCCGATTGACGTATTTTCCAACAATAACTGTTAACTGAAAGGGAGATGAAAATGTTAAAGTCACTACTGAAAGGCGCGGCGATTGCCGTTGCTGCAACTGCGGTGGCGTCGTTTGGCGCCAGTGCGGAGGAGTACCCGGAGAAACCGATCACGCTGATCATTCCTTTGGGCGCCGGCGGATCGCACGATCTCAACGCCCGCGTGTTCACCAGTATCATTCCGACCTATCTTGGTCAGCCGGTCATCGTAAAGTTGATGCCTGGCGCCAGTGGTCAGACAGGAACCGCTGCTGCCGCACGTGCCCGTCCCGACGGCTACACGCTGCTGTTTACGCATAACTATATCGACCAGCTGCAACAATTTGTGACCAAGCTTCCCTACGATCCTAACAAGGACTTTGTGCCGGTCGTGCAGCTCAACAGCGCCTTTTCCTGCGTCGTGACCAAGCCGGGCCGGCCTTACAAGACCTGGGCCGAGATGATTGCCTACGGCAAAGCCAATCCCGGCAAGATCGAAATGGCGCATAGCGGCCAATGGGGCGCCGGTATGGTGCACGCGGCGTTGCTCATGAAGAATATGGGAATCAGGGTCAACATGACGCCGTATCCCGGTGGCGGCCCGGCCATGAAGGCGCTGTTGTCTGACGATGCGCAAATGACCATGGGCTTCCCGATCACTATTCAAACGGTTGGTGGCGGCGTCTACCCGCTTGCCTGCGCCGCTCCGAACAAGGAGATCCCGGAGGGTACGCCGGTCTATGGCAAGGACATTCCGGAAATGGCCGGTGTCGGCTTCATGCGCCGCGTTGTCCTGGCGCCGAGCGGTATTCCCGAGGACCGTCTGGCGATCCTGCGTAAAGCGTTTAAGGATCTGCAGGGCGACAAGACCTTCAAGCGCCTGATGGGGCGTCTTGGCGAGGAAACCAACCTTATCGACGGTCCCGAATATGAGAAAATTCGGGCCGAGCAGGCAATAGAGTACAAGGCGCTGGTTGAAGCCCTGACCAAGGGCTGAGCGTAAGTTCTGTTACACACTGGTGGCGGCCTGGAAAAGGGCCGTCACCAGCCTTTTGGTGAACAGATTAGTCTGTCATTATGTCCGAAAGGCCCCTTCAAGAGGCCTGTCGTAGCACGAGGACACAGGAACAGGGTATGTCAGTCAGCAGTATTACCGAACTCGCAGCCGGCAGAGTCTACGCGCTGCACAATACCTTCGAGCTTAACGGGCGTATCAGCGCCTATCCGGAAACCGCGCGCGGATTTGCACCGGCGAATTGCTACCTCCTGATCGACGATGACGCGGCAATGCTCCTCGATTCGGGCTATACCATCCATGAAGGCGCCATCCTGGAGCAGCTCGACAGTCTGCTCGACCGAGAGATGCCGCTGTCGATTTTTCCGCTGCGCCTGAACGAATTTATGTCCGTCAACAACGTCATGGCGATCGCCAAGCGGTTCAACGTGGTCGAGTGTTTCTCGCCCGTGCCGGATGTCGAGGAATGGGTGGAGTTCGAAACCCTGCGGGGCGAAGAACGCAATCCGACCCTGAAGACGACCTTGCTGGGGCGCGGCGATCATAGCCAAGTCATCCTGGGGCCCAATCGGACAGTCGACGTTCTGAACGCCCCGATCCGCCTGATCAGCACCCGCTGGATCTACGACGAAGCCAGCAAAATCCTATTCTCGTCGGATATGTTTAGTCATATCTGGAGCGACATCGAGGACAGACCCTGGCAGCTCGGCGACAATGAAGACGATAACGTGACAGATTTTCCCTTTGTGCGGTCGTATCTGCTCAATACCCGATACTGGTGGATCGAGGGTGCCAACATGACGCCGGTGCGCCAGGCCGTGAACGACGTGTTCGAGAACTTTGATATCCAAACCATCGCGCCGGGCTACGGTACCATTTTGTGCGGCCGCTCCCATGTCGAGCGGCAGTTCGCCGTGCTCGACGAGGTGCTCGATAAACTCGACCGGAAAAACGTTCCACCGGCATACATTCCGCGTGGATTGATGAGGTAGTTATGGCGAAGAAAAACCCCCTGCCGCGCGAAATCGCGCCCGGCGTCTTCTGGCTCGGCGATTGCCTGGAGCAGGAACACAAGGGCAAGACCTACCATTCCTATAATGCCGCGTTCCTGCTGGTCGGCGAAGACGCCTCGATGCTGGTCGAGACTGGTCACCCGAAGGATTTCCCCGAAATCGAACGGCAGATGATCGAGCTGTTGTCGGACGACCGCCCGCCGCTCAAATACTTGTTCATCACCCATCAGGAAACGCCCCATTCCGGCGGCCTGGGCCGGGTGCTGCAGAACTGGCCCGGCGTCACCGTGCATGGCGATATCGCCGATTATCACCTGGCCTTCCCGCAACATGCGGACCAGTTGCAAGCGATGGAGGTCGGCGACGAGATCGATCTCGGCGGGCGCAAGCTGGTCGCCGTCGAGCCGGTGATCCGCGATTTGCGGACCTCGCTATGGGCTTTCGATACCGGCGCCAATGTCCTGTTCCCGGGCGACGGCTTCGCCTACAGCCACTATCACTGGGACGGCCATTGCGGCTGTGTCGCGGAAGAGGCGGAATCGCTGGATTTACAGGATGTTTTGGCGGTGTTTGCCGAGCGCGCGCTCTATTGGACGACGACGACAGATATGAATATCTATGTCGATAAGCTGGAAGAGTTGATGGCCGAGCTCGACGTCAAAATCGTCGCGCCGACCCACGGACTGCCGGTCACCAACCTTGCCGTCACCATGCCCAAGGTGCGCGACGGACTAATCGCGGAAGGCGATCCGGACCTTACGGCAAAAGCCGCCGACGCGGCCCAGTAGCGGCCGCATCCAAACGGCGCCAACACGAACAGAGGTCTCGCGGCGGCGGGGACGACAGTTTATATGTTGCCGCGACATTTCTGCCGGGCAGCGCTCGCCGCCGGCTGTAACTCTGAGGATATGCACATGAGCCTTAGCCCGGACGACCTTATCGGTGTTTGGACGCTGGAAGCGACCTTCACCGAAGACGGTGACGGCAATCAGACGCCGGCCTTGGGCGACAACCCGAAAGGCCGCATCGTGTATACCGCCGATGGCTATATGGTAGCGATGACCGGGCACGGCGATCGCCAACTGTCCGCCACCGGGGCGAGCGATGCCGACAAGGCTGCGGCCTTCGACAATTACATGACCTATTCCGGCCGCTGGACCTTGAGCGGCAATGTGGTCACTCACGAGATCGACCATGCCACCAACCCCAATTGGGTTGGCTCCGTCCGCGATCGCACCATCGATCATCAGGGCGACCGCATGGTGTTTTCCGGTCTCAGCGGCGATGGCGTGACCCGCGCCATCATTATCTGGCAGCGTGCCGAAGCCTGATGGCCGGCTAACATTCTGCCCTTGCGACATCGCACCATAAGCCGCTCCAGGCAATGAGCACCCCTTCAGGCGATAGTTCCGCTACACCGACTTATAGCCGCGCCGGCGCGATAGCCCGTATGGCGCCGGTGCTAGGCATCGCCTTCATTCTGGCGCACTTCCTGCGCTCGGCTCCGGCGGTTATCGCGCCCGATCTGCGTGCGGAGCTGGGATTGACGCCGGGGCAACTCTCGAGCCTGCCGGCGGCGATCTTTCTTGGGGCGGCTTTGATGCAACTCCCGGTCGGCGTATTGCTCGACCGGTTCGGGCCACGCCGCACTATGTTTGGTTTCATCATCGTGGCCGGCCTCGGCACCCTGGTGTTCGCCACGGCGCATAGTATCGTCGGTCTGGCCTTGGCGTTATTCCTGATCGGCTGCGGCGCGGCGCCAGTTTTTATGGGGGTCATTGTCCTGCTGTCGCGCTGGGTGCCGCGGGACAGGTTGGCCACGGCGACGGCAATTTCTATTGCCGTCGGCGGTGTAGGCATGCTGCTTTCGGCATCTCCCTTCGCCGCTGCGACCGAGGCTTTTGGCTGGCGTGCAACGCTTATCGTCGTCGGTATCGCGGCGTTCGGAATCGCCGGCGCTTTGTTCTTCTTCGTCCGCGACCGCCCCGCCGACGCGCCGATTCCACCAGGTGGGGAATCTTTGCGCGAGATAATTTA
>JBLHHE010000073.1:0-7912 GCA_047616465.1 Alphaproteobacteria bacterium | reverse complement strand
CTGCGCGAGAAAGGGGTCTCGGCGATCTATGGGCCGGGAACAAATATTCCAGCCGCCGCCAGCGAGATTGTCGATCTGATCCGGCTTCGCCGGCAACAGGCCGCGTGACGCCATGAACTTCTTACGCTCGAGTGACGGTGTGTATGAGTTGGGCAAACCGCCCCTCGAACCGCCGCGGCGCGGGCCCGGCTTGGCCTTGGTGCCGCTCCTCCTCTCCGTGGTGTGGAGCGGGCTCTTTGCCTGGTTCGTCTCCCGCACGATCGGTTGGCCGTTTGTAACTCAGCTTTTGCCCCACGAGATCGGCGGTATGGTTGCTGGTTTTGTCGCGCCGCCCGCCGCCTTTTTTGCGCTTGCGGCAATGTTTGCCAACAGTGTGCGTACCCGCGAGACGGTGGCGCAGCTTGAGGCTCAGGTGGCGCGCCTGGCGATGCCGCAGGCCGAGGCCGAGGCCGGCTTGATCGATCTTGGCGAGGAGATGCGGGGTTATGCGGCGACGCTGGAGCGCACGGTCGACCATTCGCGGGCGCAGTTGGACCAGCTCGGCATCGAATTTACCGAGCGGGTAGGGGCGTTGTCGGTGGCTTCGGATGCGGCGGTCGAGAACTCGCGCAAACAGTTGGAACGGCTCGGGGACGATTTTACCCAGAGGGTAGATGCCTTGGCGGCGGCGTCCGACACGGCGATCGAAAATTCCAGCGCGGCGGGACGGACCCTGTCGCTGCATGCGGAAGCGCTTTCGACGACGTTGCGGCAGGCGTTAGCAACGCTGGAAGAAATTCGCGGGGCCAGCGGTACCCAGGCAGCATTGGTCGATGCGGCATCGCAGCGCGCAGGAGAGAATGTGCGCGAAATGACGGAGCTGATCCGTCAGCAGGTCAGTTCGATCGAAGGGGCGTTCCAGAAATCAGTTGCGTCGACCATCACCGGTGTGGCCGAGACCAGCGATGCTGCCGCACAGCGCATTCAGGACGCCGCCGGTCAGGTTGTCGCGCGTACGGGCGATGTCGCCGATGCGTTGGCGCGGCAGGCCAATGACGCCGGCATCGTCGTCAGCGATGCGGGCAGCCAAGCTGCAGGGGCGATCGCTCAGGCGACCGATGAGGCTCTGGGGCGTGCTCAGACCCTGGTGGTCCAGCTCGACGAACGCGCTACCGAGGCCGGCGATCTATTTGCCGCGGCGGCGGACCGGGCGGCCGAGCGGATAGAACAGATTACCGCTGCCGCTGTCGCGCATGCGGACAGTTTGACAAACGGACTTGCTCAGAAGGTTGTCGATGCCGGGGCGGCGTTTGAAGCCGTTGCCAGCAGTGTGTCTGGCCAGATCACGCAAGTTTCGACTATGGCCGCGGCAAAGGCGAACACGACCTCCGAAGCCGTCGCTGCCGTGTTGGGCGGTGCGGCCGAGCGGCTCGAGACGGTCGTTGCCGAAACGCAAAAACGAAGCGACGAGATTTCGACAAAGTTCCAGGACCAGGCACACGAATTGACCCGCGGGGCGCGCGCCAACGCCGTCCAGGTTGCCGAAATCGGCGAACGGTTGCAGCAAATGGCCGTTAATTTGACGACAGCAGGCGATATCGCCGAGGAAAAAAGCCAGGCCATTGCCTCTGTATTCCGCACCGAAGCCGCGTCGCTCGCCACCGCCGCGCGCAACGCTGTGGCCGACGCCGAACAAATCGCCGATACCCTTCGCAACGGTGCCAAGGGGCTGGACTTGGCTGTCGACGGCACGGCGGCGTCGAGCAACGACATGCGCATGGCGATGCGCGAGCATGTCGCCGCGATCGAGACAGCCCTTGAGGCCGCAAGTCAGCGCGCGCAACAGGCCCGCGACGGGCTGAAGGCGCAACAAGATGGGCTGGAGGCGGTCGCCGATGGCGCCGAGCGCCGCCTGCGCAGTGTCATGGAGACCATCGAAGAGGGCGGGCGCACCCTGGATGACACGGCGGAGCGGGCGACGGGGCAATTACGCCGGCTGCGCGAGCATCTCGCGGCCGATCGCGAGGCGATCACCGAAACGGTGACGACGGCGGAAACCTTGGCCGATGATGCGCGCACGGCATTGGCGGCGGGGGCGGATATGGTTCGCGAGACGTCCCAGTCCGCCGCCAGTTCGGCGAATGAGGCGCGCGAGGCATTGCGCCAGCAGGCGCAGGAGCTTGGCCGTATCAGCGATAACGCCAGTTCTCGCGCCGGCGCTATCGGCGAGGCGCTGACCACGCATACCGAGACATTACGCAACGCGGCGGCTGAGGCGTTCACTCAATTATCGGATGTTCGCAATGCCATCCAGCGGGAATCCGATTTGCTTGAGGATGCGACGCAAGCTTCGACCGAAGCGGTGAGCGAAGTCGCCGAGCTTCTACGAGGCCGCCGCGAGGATCTGGCGTCGAGCACCGCCGCCATGCGGCGCACGGCCGCCGAAACCAGCGAGACATTGTCGGGCCAAGGCCGGGAGGTTCGCGAGACCGTCGATGGACTGGTCGCGCGCTGGCGCGAGTTGGGCGACACCCTCGTCGCCCGGGCCGAAACCCTGCGCGACGTCGGCGAAAGTGCGGTGGCGCGTGTCGATGCAACCATGCAGTCCCTCGACCGCCATACCGGTGAATTGTCCGGCGCGTCCGATCGCATGGAGCATCGCGTCGACGGATTGCGCGATTCGCTTCGAGAGCAGGCGCGCGATATGCAGTCATCGCTCGATCAGGTCAGTCAGAAGGCGGAGAGCGTTGCGGCGACCTTCCGTATGCACGAGCACGCGCTGCTCGAAGCCTCAAACGAGGCCAGCCATAAGGCCGAAGAGCTGCGCCTCGCCCAGGTGGATGGATCGCGCGGCGCCTACATGCGCACCGTGAACCGGGTTCTCGACACGCTGGGCTCGGTCGGCGTCGATTTGGACCGGGCATTCGAAGGAACTCTGTCCCCCGACATTATCAAACGCTATGGCAAGGGTGACGCGATGGTCGCGGTGCGGCGGATCGCCGGCCGCGCGAAAGACCCGGTCGCCATCGCCCGGATGAGCGAATTGTTCGAGGAAGACGACGAATTCAGAATTTTGGCGATGCGCTACATGCGCGAGTTCGAGCAGTTGCTCGGCCAGGCGGGCAACGCCGACCCCGACGATCTCTTGAGCACCAGCCTGCTCACCGCCGATGTCGGCAAGGCCTACATGTTGATGTCGCGGGCCATCGACCGTTACGCCAAGTGATCCCAGGCCGCTTTGCCCGGTGGTCTCAACTGATCGTCGCAACCCCTTTTCGGACGTCAGACCTCTTTTAATGTGTCGAAAGTCTGTGTCTAATCGGGGCATGATTAACCGGAGGCAGGCCATGGACCAGCTCGAAGTCAATGCCGATCAAATTGCGGCGGTTACGGAAACAGATTCGTCTGCTTTTGTGCCTTCCCTCCAACGCACTGAAGGACAGGCGCCACCCATCGCTGCGAACGGCGGTTTATCCTATATGTCGTTCGATCAGGATGGGGATGCGGGTACAGCTGCGGCGACGGAAGCGGCGCTCCGCCAGATTGCCCAGGGCGAGGGGCAGGCAATTATCGACATGCTCGACAACGCTCCCCCGGGGCCCGTCGAGACCAAGTGGGGCATCGGGTTTCGCGATTACGCGGAGTGCGTGGAATATATTCGGGCGAACAACATCGAAGCCCCGGAAGGCGGCGTAGCGCTTCCGCTGCGCTACTCGATCCATGAGGAGCCGTCTTATTCCATCGTCTCGTCGAATGCACTTTGGCGAGACCCGTCGCGCGAAGCCGACGCCCAAGCGTTACGCCAGGACGAGCAGGACAACATGCGTCGGCGCCTCTACTTTCCGCAAGTGTTGCGCGACGCGCGGCGAGTGGAGGAGTACTACCCGGGTCTCTCGCCCAGCAGCCCCGAGTGCATGGACAAGCTTGGCCTCGCGTTGGCGCACTGCGAGTCTGAGTGCGAGAACTTCTACGACGCGGCGGAGGTAGAGCGCGTGTTCTACCCAGAGATTGAGAAGCTCCTCTTGGAGTTCTTCCCGGACGCGACGGACGCGCTGGTGTTCAACCACGATGTATTTGACCAGGACTATGAGGGCGACCGCACGGAGGACCAGGACAACAAGAACCCGGGCGTGAACGCCAACTACGTCAACATCGTGCACAACGATCTGAACGACAATAGCGGCCGGGTGCGCTGCCGTGAGCTGCTCACCAAGAACCTGCGGAATTTCGGGCGCGAGCAGCACTACACGGCGGAGCAGGCCGACGCGAAGATGTCGCGGCGGTTCGTGTCGATCAATCTCGCCAAGCCGATGGAGACAGTACGCCAGTACCCATTTGTCCTCTGCGCCTGGCCCTCTTTCGCCGACCAGCCGTACATCACCAACTACCGCGTCTACGACGACCGCGTCGGCGAGACCACGCGTTTCACCTACCGCCCGGACCATGAGTGGTACTGGATACCCGGGCAGACGCCCACCGAGGTCTCGATGCTCAAGTGCTACGACTCTGTCACCGACGGTTCCGTTTCGCGCTGGTCTTTCCACTCTGCCTGCATCGACCCGACCGCGCCCGACGACGCTGCCTGCCGCAAGAACGTCGTCGTCCGCGCCTATGTCTTCTTTTAAGAAGACAGGAAAATAAAGCCGGTATTGCCGAACACGCCGTCTCGGGATGGCAGAACTACGAACAGGGGACGGCCGGATGGTGGGCAAGCGGATCGCAGTGGTCGGGACTGGGGCAAACGGAGCGGCCTTCGGCGCCGATATGGTTCGCGCGGGGCTGGATGTCACCTTCATCGAGCAGTGGCCGGCCCATGTCGAGGCGATGCGCGCCGACGGCCTGCGCGTCGAGATGCCCGAGGAGACGGTGACCACGCCGGTCCGCGTGTTCCATATGTGCGAAGTCGCGACGCTGCGCGAGCCTTTCGACATCGTCCTGATGGGCGTCAAGGCCTACGACACGCGATGGGCGTGCGAACTGATCAAGCCGCTGGTCGCCCAGGACGGGCTGGTCGTCGGTCTCCAGAACGGCATGACGATGGACGATGTTGCCTCGATCATAGGGGCCGAGCGTACGCTTGGCGCGGTGATCGAAGTCGCGGCCTACATGTTCGAACCCGGTGTGATCGGGCGGCAGACCGGTCCGGCCGGAACCTGGTTTGGCATCGGCGCCTATGACGAGTCGACGCGGGGTCGCGAGGCGGAAGTTACCGACATTCTGCGCCACGCCGGCAAGGTCGAAATTCGGGACGACATCCGGTCGGCAAAGTGGATGAAGCTCGTTGTCAACGCGGCGGAGTTCCTGCCGTCCGCCATCCTCAACCTACCGCTCTACGAGGCGGTCAAACTGCCCGGCATCCGCGACGTGATGATTGCGTCGGGCCGGGAAGCTGTGCGGACAGCGCTGGCGCTCGGCCACGACCTCGTTCCGATATTCGGCAACAAGCGCATCGAGGCGAATGACCCGGATCACTACGCGACGGTCCTTCTCGATGCGGTCCTGACCGGATGGACGCTCCCAGACACCAAGGTGACGATGCTGCAGGACTGGATCAAGGAGCGGCGGGCTGAGGTCGATGACATCAACGGCCTTGTCGTCCGCGAGCAGATGAGGCTCGGCGGCGCGGCCCCGGTCAACACGCGGCTGGTCGAGATCGCCCATCGGATCGAGCGTGGCGAACTCAAGGCCGATCCCTCGAACGCCGATTTGCTGAGGTCGCTCCTCGACTAGGTATGCGTCGATAGGCCCGATGATCAGTTATCTGCTGTCCGAGGCTGTTTTGGCCTATAGACCATCGACGAGAATCAGTTCGGTCTGAGCACCAGCCTTTCGCTTTTCGAGCCCGAAGGAGATGTTAGTGCAACCTGACTATAACTCTCGAATGACTCGGTACTTTGAACTGACCATGCCAGATGGAAATGATTGCGTTTCCAGGTGTTCAAGATCGATATCATGTGGAGCTGGGCCAAACAGTGACAATCCTTCGCCAATGAGGATAGGAATGCGGGTCAGCAAGATATCTTCGATTAGTCCTTCTGCGAGGAACGACTGAATGACCTTTCCTCCATCCACATAGGCGCGGTTCCAGCCCTCAGTGTTCAACTGGTTCATTAAGACCTGGGGCGTCGCATCTGATAACCGAACCCGCCCGCTCAAGTGATCGGGAATATCTTTTTCTTTCAGAGACCGGCTCATCACCACAACCGGCTTCTCATAGGGCCACCCCTGCTCGAATGACAATACTTGTTGGAATGTACCCTTGCCCATGATCAGCCCGTCGACGGAGGCCATCATCGCGGCAAATCCGTGATCTTCGCCTTCTGTACTGTGCTTCATGAGCCAGTCCAGATTACCGTCGCGCCGCGCAATGAAGCCATCCAAGCTGGTGGCTATGAATACATGTCCTGTTGTCATTTATGCACGCTACCTTGTGTAGAGCCTTTCGTCGTTACAAGATTCGAGTGCTGACTTCGTATAGTTGATTTGGTCTTTCGTTACAGGCACCCACGGTGCTATGGACGTTATACGAAATCGGAGATTTTATGTCCCACTAAGCGCGGATGGCGTACTTACCATCCAGCCGAGCACAATACAGATTGAACCCGCATGATCGTTTCTGCGGCCCTGTACGTTCGTCCTCCAAAAACTTAGCTAAAATGCCCTGACATCTCGTCAGAGGCAGGGATATGAAAGACACCCAATACAATGATCAGAAAGTATCAGACTGAAGATACCGATGCCCTCGTTTCAGTTTGGCGAGAGGCAAATGCGCTTGCGCACTCGTTTTTGAAAGACGACTTCGTGGCGCAGGTAGCGGAAGACATGCGGAATATTTACCTCCCCAACGCAGAAACATGGGTTCTGGAAGATAACGAAACGCCTGTCGGCTTCATCGCTCTCGTAGGAGATGAGATTGGTGGGCTGTTTCTTGACCCGTCCCTCCACGGGCGAGGGTTTGGTAAAGCTATGGCCGACCATGCTGTCGCTCTCCATGGCCCTTTGTGTGTTGAGGTGTTCGAAAGAAACGGAATAGGGCGGCGGTTTTACGATCGTTACGGCTTCGTTGAAACCGAGCGATACGTCCACGAGGGCTCAGGCGAAGTGACCATCAAAATGGCCATGGGTGACTTCGGCCGGAGTTGACCCAAAGCGGACATCCATTATGGCGACCTTCCAACAGCTCAGGGTTTCTTGCCTAATTCGGCACCCTTCCCTCAGGGAGGAACTGTTTGGGCGGCTTTCGTCTTGTCGGGTAAATCCGCCGTTTGCAGGATCGTCCAAACGCGCGCTTTGATCTCCGAATTCTCGTGATTTTTGGTAGCTTTAAGCAGTGCGTCCAAGCGCGTGCTGAACTCCAAAATCAGGCCATCGGATGGCTGCGGAAGGGATAAAGCTCCCTTGGCGGTGGGAAAGTGGTACGATTTCCACTAATCTGGATATCATCTGAGAAATCTCGTTAACGAGGAGACTAATCGTGAAGTTTGTTAAAACGGCCCTCACGGCCACGGCAACTTTGGCGACCATGGCAATTCTAAGTTTCGCCCCGGCGACGGCCCATGCCCAGAGCTGCGGTAGCGTCACCATCGCCGACATGAACTGGAGTTCCGCGACGTTTATGGCGGCGCTCGACCGATTCATTCTCGACCACGGTTATGGCTGTGATGCCTCGGTGGTCCCCGGCGACACCGTGCCTACGGGAACGTCGATGATTGAAAAGGGCGAACCCGACGTAGCTCCGGAATTGTGGACCAATTCGCTCACGGAAGCGCTCAATGCCGGGGTTAAAGAGGGTCGGCTGCTGATCGCCGGCAAGTCCTTGTCCGATGGCGGCGAGGAAGGCTTCTGGGTGCCGAAATATCTCGTCGACAAAGATCCATCGCTGGCGACAATCGAGGGTGTCATCGCCAACGCCGCGATGTTCAAGCATCCGGAA
>JBLHHE010000072.1:0-7940 GCA_047616465.1 Alphaproteobacteria bacterium | reverse complement strand
AATAACCCATGTCATTTTTGACGGCAATACTCGCTCCACACCACTAAAGGCAGCGATACGCATAGCTGATCGCGGCGAGATCGAAAATGCTCATGCGACACACGGCAAAAAGATCGATCCCTATTTGTGATCCAACCCCGACAATAACAAGAAGAACAATCTGGGTGAGATCGGAAAGACCACCAAACGTCGAAAGAAGCGCTAAAAAGATTCCGCTTTGTGAGATATCAAACCCTCTCCCCAAAAGGAGAGGGTTTTCGAAACGCATCCGCCCCTCACCCCCGCTGCATTTTACAAATACCGCTAACCGAATTGTTCGGCTACACTCCTAGGATGCTGGCGTTCACCAAGCATCAAAAATACATATAAGGTCCAGCACCAAGCGGCTTAATTCGGGGAGGAACTAATGCCCACCAAAACCATCATCGACGACATCATCATCGAACGCGATCTGCCTATTCGCATGGACGACGGCGTGGTAATACGTGCCGACGTCTACCGGCCCAACACCAATCAGAAAGTGCCCATCGTCATGGCGGGCGGCCCCTACGGCAAGGGCGTCAAATATCAGGAACACTACAAACCGTTATGGGAGTCGCTGCTGAAGATGCACCCCAACGTTTTGGCCGGTTCCAAGCACCGCTGGCTGACCTGGGAGACTGTGGATCCGGAAATTTGGGTGCCCTGGGGCTATGCGTGCGTGCGCATCGATTCGCGCGGCGCCGGACGTTCACCGGGCTATCTCGATATTTTCTCGCCGCGCGAAACCCAGGATTTCGCCGAGGCCATCGAATGGGCGGGCAAGCAGAAATGGTCGAACGGCAAGGTCGGCCTGAACGGCGTTTCCTACTACGCCATCAACCAATGGCATGTCGCGGCGCTGCAGCCCAAGGCCTTGAAGGCAATGATCCCCTGGGAGGGTGCGGCCGACTCTTACCGCGAATGGGCGCGCCATGGCGGCATCCTGTCCAACAAGTTCATGGAGATCTGGTATCCGCGCCAGGTCGAAAATGTGCAGCACGGCTACAAAAAGGGCCCGCGCGACCACTGGATGAAGACCAGCGCGACCGGCCCGGCACGCCTCAGTACGCACGAGTTGGCCGAGAACCGCAGCGACAGCCTGGAGAATTTCCGCGTCCGCGAGATGGACGATGACTGGTACCAATCGCGCTCGCCCGATTGGTCGCGCGTTAAAGTGCCGTTCCTCAGCGCCGCCAGCTGGGCCGGGTTCGGCCTGCATCCGCGCGGCAACTTCGAAGGTTTCACCCAGGCCGCGTCGAAGGAGAAATGGCTGGAAGCCCATCCCGGCCGCCACGAGGAATGGTTCTATCTGGCCTACGGCATGGAGCTGCAGAAACGCTTCTTCGACTATTATCTGAAGGGCGAGAAGAACGGTTGGAACAAAGAACCCCGGGTATGGGTCAACGTCCGCCGTCCGTTCACCAAGGAGTTCGAGCTGCGCAAGGAAAGCTCATGGCCCCTGCGCGGCACCAAATGGACCAAGCTCTATTTCAGCGCCGGCGGCAAGGGAAAGCTCGATTGGAAGGCGCCGAAGGGCAAGGCCAAGAAGGACTTCCGCGCGCTCACCCGCGGCGTTACCTGGATGTCGCCACCGCTCAAGCAGGAAACCGAGCTTACCGGTCCGATGGCGGCGAAAATATTCGTCTCGTCGTCGACAGTCGATTGCGATCTGTTCGTGACCCTGCAGGCTTTCGCGCCCAATGGCCGCGAAGTTCATTTCCAAGGCACGGTCGACCCCAAGACGCCGCTCGCCCAGGGCTGGCTGCGCGCCTCGCACCGTAAGCTCGATCCGGAACTGTCGAAGCCGTGGCGGCCCTATCACAGCCATGACGACAAGCAGCTGCTGACGCCGGGCGAGATGTACGAGCTCGACGTGGAAATCTGGCCGCAATGCGTTGTACTGCCCAAGGGCTACCGTATCGCGCTCAACATCTCGGGTCAGGATTTCGACCGCCCGGGACCGTCGGTCGAAGCCTATGTGCCGTCGCGCGGTTCGGGCCCGTTCCTGCACGACGACCCGGTCGACCGGCCGAAGGAAATCTTCGGCGGAACGACGACGATCCACAGCGGCAAGGGACAGGAATCCTACGTGCTGCTACCGATCATCCCGCCGCGCAAAACCAAATCGGTGAAGCACGACGGCAACGACGCCAGCGTCGCCGACTGACGGGCAGAGTATGGTTCTCTGAGGGGCGATTTTCGCCCCTCAGCCCCCCCTCCCTAACCCTCCCTCTCGCTGGGGGGAGGGAGTGCTGGTGGCGTCGATAGACATCCCCCTCTGGGGTGGGGGGTCACGCCGCGTCAGCGGCGCAGAAAAGGCGTCTGTATTTTTGTGCCAAGCCTATCGCCCAACTGACTCCGCCACCTCCAGCAAGATCCGCACGATGTCGTCGGCAGCAGTGATCATGGCGTCGTGGCTGGTGTCGAGCACTTCGGCCCGCCAGGCGGGGTCGGCTTGGGCTTCGGCCAAATACCGGTCGAAGGTGTTGTTGGGATAGCCGGTGGCGCGGATATAGGTGCGGTTGGTAATCGCCTCATGGGCCCCGGTTATGCGCGCCTTGTCCTGGAAGGTCTTGGCCGATTGGGGCGCCATTTTCGAGCCAATCCAGGCCAGCTCCGCCGGGTCGGTCACGCCGAACAGCTTGGGGTCGGGCGGTGGCATTTTCCAGGCGTCTTCGGCTTCGGCCAGTTCCTTCTCGATCATCTCGCGCCGCCAGTCGGGCAGCAAATCGTTCTGCGCCACCCCGTCGGCGGCGATGAAGGCGTTTTGGTAAACCAGGGCGGCGATACGTTCTGGCATCCGATCGGCGACACTGGTGGTCACCATGCCGGCATAGCTGGCGGCAACCAGGATCACCTCGTTCAAATCTTCCCACAGCAGCACGTTTTCGATGTCGGTGATATTGAGCTCAAGGCCCACGTCCGGCGACAAGAAATGGCTGCGCTCGCCGAAGCCGGTCATGGTCGGGGTGAAAACCTCATGCCCGGCGTCGCGCAGGTGCGGCGTGACCCGCGCCCAGCACCAGCCACCATGCCAAGCCCCATGAACCAAAACAAACGTCGCCATTTTTGTCTCCCAAAGGTGTTTTGTGTAACGTGGTTAGCGGCGAGTATACGCCAAACGCAATTCAGAAATGCGCCGGGGGAAAGATCATGCAATTGGAAGGTAAAACCGTCATCGTCACCGGCGGCGGCCGGGGTTTGGGCCGGGCCTATAGCGAGGCGCTGGCGCGCGAGGGGGCGGCAGTGGTTGCCGCCGACATTCGCGACACGGCGGACACGGTGGCGGCGATCGAAGACGCCGGCGGCAAGGCGGTTGGCCTAGCGCTCGATGTCGCCGACATGGCGAGCTGTCAGGCCATGGCCGAGCGCGCCGTCGCCGAATTCGGCCGCATCGACGCGCTGGTGAACAATGCGGCGCTGTACGGCGATATTTCTGGCGGCCGCTTCGACCAACTTCCCGAAGACCAGTGGGACCGGGTGATGACGGTCAACGTCAAAGGCATCTGGCAGTGCTGCAAGGCCTGCGTGCCGGCGATGCGCGAGGCCGGCGGCGGGTCGATCATCAATATCTCGTCCCTGGCCGCCACCTACGGCATGCCCTACGCGCTCGACTACGCCACCTCGAAGGCGGCGGTGATCGGCCTCACCCGCAGCCTGGCGCGTGAGCTGGGGCGCAACTGGATCCGCGTCAACGCCGTCGCGCCGAGCGCGGTGCTGACCGAGGGCACCGACGAATTCATGGGCGAGAAGCGCGACAAGTCGCTGCAGGTCATCGCCGCCGGCCAAAGCCTGCAGAGCAATTTGCAGACCGAAGATCTAACCGGCACCATCGTCTATCTGGCATCCGACGCCAGCAAGTTCGTCACCGGCCAGACCATCATGGTCGACGGCGGCACGGTGATGCTATAGGCCGTGGCAGACACCCCAGTGGCGGCCCCTGAAGGGCTCAGTATCAGGCAATATGCCCTGCCAGGGCGCCTTGATAGAACCGCGGCTGTTTGCCACATTCCTTGTAAAGCAAGCTTTTATGAGGCTTATGCTAAGAACCGACACAGTTGAGTTTTTGGCCCAGAAGTTAAGGGTCCAAGGGTAATGTTATGGGAACTGAACCGGATCTAAAGATTTTCGACTACCAGACGGTCGATAAAGCGGACGAATACGAGGATATTCCGATCCTTGATGTCGGGCCGTACCTTGCCGGCGAACGCGGCGCGCGCGAGGCGCTGGCCGAGAATATCCGCTTTATTCAAGAGACCATCGGCTTTTACGTGATCGTCAATCACGGCGTGCCGCGCGAGCTCATGGATAACGCTTACTCAGCCCTCGGGCGCTTCTTCGCACGTCCCTCCGAAGAAAAGCTCAAGCTCAAATTCGGTGATAAATCGGTCGGCTATGTCGCGTCCAAATCGACCGTTTATGTGACATCGAAGATCAACGAGAACACCAAACAGGATTTGAATGAGACATTGGTCTTAGCGCTCGAGCGCCCGGCCGATCATCCCTATCTGGAGCAGGGCTTGCGCTTTGTCGGGCCCAATCCGTGGCCGCGGAACCTGCCCGGCTTTCGCGAGGCGATAGTCGAATTCCAAATGTCTATTGCCGACCTGGGCCGCAAGATGGTGCCGCTTTATGCCCTGGCCCTCGAAAAACCAGTGGATTTTTTCGACCGGTATTTCGACGAACCGATTATGTGGACGCGCAACTCCCATTACCCGGCCGTCGAGCCGGAGGAAAACCAGTTCGGCATCTCGCCCCACAGCGACCACAGCTTTTTAACGCTATTGCCGTTATCCGACGTGCCGGGACTGCAGGTCCTAACTCGTACCGGCAAGTGGCTGCCGGCCGATCCTGTCGCCAACGGCATCATCGTCAATACCGGCGAATTCCTGAACCGCTGGTCCAACGACCGGTTCATTGCCTCGCCGCACCGGGTGGTGCCGCCGGATCATGACCGTTACTCGATGGCGACATTCTTTAACCCGGCGCCCGATACCATCGCCGAGCCCTTGGACACTTGCTGCGGCCCCGACAACCCGCCGAAATACGATCCGGTCACCATGATGGATTATGTCTGTTGGTACATCGACCGGAACTATTCGACCGAATTCGGCGGCAAGCAAGAAGGCATCACCAGCTAACGCCGGCGCCGTCAGCCGGTGTCGGCGACCAGCCCGACCGCTTCGATACCGGCAATCGCACAGGCCTCGTCACGATCGGACACATCGCCGGTGACGCCCACCGCGCCGAGAATTTCGCCGGCTTGGTCACGTACAATCACACCGCCCGGGGCGTTGAGAACTTTGCCATCGGAAGCGGCGTTCAATGTCGCGATAAACCGGTCCGGCCGCTCGACCAGCGCACGCGACCCCATGCCCATGCCCAGCGCGCCCCACGCCTTGGCCTGGGCAATCGCCGGCCGCAGAAAACTGGTGCCGTCTTCGCGCGCGAAGGTCAGCAAATGGCCGCCGGGATCGAGCACGGCAATACCCAACGGCGTGCAATCGTTAGCCCGCCCATGTGCGAACCCCACTTCCATAATTTTCATCGCTTGATCGAGCTTCAGTCCCGCCATGTTGTGTTTCTCCCCCAAGTTTCGATTATTTATTCAGTCGATAATGCCGGGCAATGACATTCCAACCGGCGGTTAAGACTAATACAGCTTGTTGGCGTACTCGTCGGCGATGCGTTCGTCGATCTGTTTGCCGTCAACACCGTACCAATCCTGATTGACTTGGCCCAGGGTCGGAAAATCCTGGCGGTCGATCTGCACTTCCGGATTCCACAGATCGGCCCGGATAATCGCCTTGCCACAATGCATATAGACATCGCGAATTTCGACCACCAGGGCGGCGCGCGGCGGCTTGCCCTTGGCTACCATGGTCGCCAGAAACTCAGGTTCGATGGTCAGACGGGCGCGGCCGTTGATGCGTAGAATCTCGCTCATACCAGGCACTATGAACAGCAAACCAACCTCGGGATTTTCCATGATGTTGTGGAAGGAGTCGGTGCGCCGGTTGCCGGGCCGGTCGGGGATAGCGATGGTGGTGTCGTCGAGCACCAGCACGAAGCCGGGCGCGTCGCCGCGCGGGCTGGCGTCGGCCGGGCCGTCATGGGCCGCCGAGGTGGAGAGCACGACAAACGGCGACAGCGCGATGAAATGCCTGCTGTGTTCGTTGAGTTTAGGTAGCTCCTTGCGGCTCAGATGGCCTTTGGGCTGGCCGTAATGTCCCTCGAGCTGTTCGCGCGTGGTAATATTGCCGTCAGGCATAGCGCAGTCCTTTCGTCATCCGGTTTTATCCAAGGACTGCAATTCTGACCATATAGCGGCCTAATTACTATACTCAGTGCAATTTAGAGGTTCTCCAGCCTCCGTGATCCGACGTCGGGACCGTGATGGCAACGCTGGCCATCAGGCAATGGCTGCTAGGACCGGTACACCGTCCGCTACAAACGGCACATCCGGGACGGCTTGCAATCCAACCGGCCTTGCATGCGTCCGAGAGATCGGGAACCTTAGGGTTACCTTGGTCCCCTCACCCAATGCGCTGTGCAGTTCCAATACACCGCCGTGCAACTCGACGAGTGATTTGACCATCGGCAGCCCCAAACCGGTGCCGTCGTGGGTGCGGCGAAGCACGTTTTCGGCCTGTCCGAAGGGGCTCAGACAATGCTCGATATTTTGTGCCGCGATACCGACGCCATTGTCGATGACAGTCAGGGCAATGGCGCCATCGGCTTCCGCGTCGGCGCGCACGGTGATCTGGCCGCCTGCCGGTGTGAACTTGATGGAATTATACAGCAGGTTCAACAGTCCCCGCTTGAGCAGTGCGCCGTCGCCCAAGAGATGTGGCAGACCGGGCGCCACTTCGGCCCGCAGGCTGACGCCGGCATTGGCGGCCCGTTCGCGCAGCAGCTTGGCGCTCTCATTGAGCAGCACCTCGGGATCGAGCACCTCTTCGCAAAGCTCGACCGCGCCGGCTTCTATTTTCGACATATCGAGGATGTCGTTGATCACTCCCAGTAGATGTTGCCCCCCGCCATGGATGTCGCGGGTATATTCGAGGTAACTCTCATGGCCCAGCGGTCCGTGAGGCTCGGTCAGCATGAAGTCGGAAAAACCCAGGATGGCATTCAGCGGCGTGCGCAGTTCGTGGCTCATTTGGGCCAGAAAATCGCTTTTCATTTGATTGGCCGACTCAGCCTGTTGCCGCGCCGTATTCAGCTCGACTTTGTGGGCCTCGGTCTCGGACAGCATGGCGTTAAACCCATCGACCAGCGCCCCCAGCTCATCGCCACTATATTTTTGGGCACGCAGCGAATAATCGCGCTCGCGCGCCACCGCGCTCACGGTGTCCAACAGGCCAAAGATCGGTTCGGTAACCTGTTTCTGTAACAGCGAGGCGAGCAGCCAGGCCAGCGCGATCGCCAGCCAGACGATCACCATAACGACCGCAAGATAGGTCCAGATCGTGGACTCGATCTGATCGAGGTTCGAGCGGATGTGGATGACACCGATAATTTGTCCGTCCAGTTCGATCGGCCCGTACAGATCGACCGAATTTCGGGCCCAAATCAACTCGAGGGGTTGTTCGCGATCCAGCGACAGTGCGGGCAGATTATCCCCTAGGCTGTTCCCGCCCCCGGTGTGCGTGTCACCGGCAACATGGCTGGCAAACTGACGCCCGTCGGGGGTAAAAATGGCAGCCGATTCTATATTGGGCCGCGCGCTCAGGGCGGTCAGCGTTTCGTGCGCCGCCGTCCGATCGTCAAAGCTGATCGCCGCTGTCGAATTGCTGGCGCTGATCTGGGCGATCGCCGTCAGCTCCTGCACCAGCGCGCGCCGGTAATTATTGATCTCGAGCGCGACGAACAGCACCGAGGCCAACACCAAAACGATGGTCGTCGTCATCACGGCA
>JBLHHE010000071.1:0-7987 GCA_047616465.1 Alphaproteobacteria bacterium | reverse complement strand
CGTTCTGGCGTCGTCGGGGTTCGACACGTGGAGCTCCTCGTCACTTTGAATTCGCCGCCGTGATCGCACATCACGTCGCGCAAGACTAGAGCGGCGGTATCAGGCGTCCAAACGCAATGTGGCGGCGCCACAGGGCACCGCCACATCTTCGTTAAACTGTCTATCGGAATCGCCGGGGGTCAGCCCTTGCCAATCCGCACGGCGACAAACCGCAAGTCGCCATTACGGTTGACCAGCAACAGAACCGAGCGGCGGTCATTGTCGGTCGCCTCGCTGACTTTCGCCGCTATCTGGCCAGGACTGGACACCTCTTCCTGGTTGACCTCGACGATAACATCACCAGGACGCAGACCCTTTTCCGCGGCTCCGGAATCGGCGGTGACGCCGGTGACCAGAACACCACGAACATCCTCCGGCACGTGGAACTGCTCGCGCATATCATCGGTGATCGCGGTGACCGCCACACCAAGGGACTCGATCTCGGCCTCCTCGGGTTCGACGGCCTTTCCACTGGGACCGGTCGACGCCAGCACGGGCCGCTCTTCTTCAAGCTCGCCGACGACAACGTCGATAGACCGGCGCTTACCCTTGCGCCAAACATCGACTTTGACCGGCTTACCGATTTCGGTTTCGGCGACGATACGCGGCAGGTCGCGCATTTCTTTGACGTCCTTGCCATCAAATTTAAGGATCACATCGCCGGCTTCGATTTTGCTGCTCTGGGCCGGACCATCGACTGTAACGTCCGCCACCAGCGCGCCCGATGCCTTATCGAGACCGAGGCTTTCGGCAATCTCGTCGGTTACCGACTGGATGCGCACGCCAAGCCAACCGCGCTTGGTGCGGCCGAATTCACGCAGTTGGGTCACCACCCGCTCAACAATCGACGACGGGATCGAAAATCCAACCCCCACGCTGCCGCCGGTCGGCGAGAAGATCGCCGTGTTCACGCCAATCACCTGACCGTCCATGTTGAACATCGGGCCGCCAGAGTTACCGCGATTTATCGAGGCATCGGTCTGCAGGAAACTATCGTAAGGGCCCTGGTTAATGTCGCGCTGGCGCGCTGAAATAATACCCGCCGTCACGGTGCCGCCAAGACCGAACGGGTTGCCGATAGCGACCACCCAGTCGCCCACGCGGGCAACGGTTGAATTGCCGAATTCGACAAACGGCAGCTCTCGATCGACCTCGATTTTCAACAACGCCAGATCGGTCTTCGGATCGCGGCCGACCAGCGTCGCTACATGACGCGAATCGTCGTGCAGAATGACGGTGATCTCATCGGCTTCGGCGATGACGTGATTATTGGTCACCACGAAGCCGGTCTTGTCGATTATGAAGCCCGATCCCAATGACGAGGCCCGGCGGGGGGCGCCCTCTTCCTGATTGCGGTCAAAAAATTCTTTGAAAAAATCCTCGAAGGGCGAGCCCGGCGGGGCTTGCGGGATTTCCTGCCGCTGGGTGGTGCGCACCACCTGCGAGCTGGATATATTGACCACGGCGGGCAGTAATTTGTCCGCCAGGTCGGCAAAAGATTCGGGGGCGCCTTTCGCGTTCGCCGGCAGCGTGCTCAAGGCAACCGCCAGCACGAAAAGAAAACCTAAAAAGATGGCACTGAACGCTTGAGCCCGCCCGGCCGTCCAACCGACGACCGCGACTTTGTTTGAAGTTTGTTTGGGCAGCATTGTTTCGATTTCTCCTATTGACGCCTTGCTTGGCTCCCCACCCCTGCCCGGCGTATCAGCCTATTTAGGGACTATGACTATACAAACGAATGCCCGCGAGAGGCGGCGTGGAACCGGCAGCTCACCGGCTGCCATATGAGCATTTGGGGTCTGAATATGGTCGAAATAGGGCACCTACCTGACAACACCATGGAATTATCCCCACAAAAGATGACTTTTGCGTGAAAGCGCCCATTACAGCCGCATTATCCAGAGCAGACCGAACCCGCTAACTGCGGCAAGTATCCCGCCCGAGCGCAGCGCCGCGACCGGAATATTTATCATGCGGTTCAGCAACGCCTTCATCTTGTCGGGGAACAACGCATAGACCACGCCCTCGACGATCAGAACCAGGCAGAAGCCTATCAATGCAAATGTCAGAACCTGCAATAATTGTCCGCCCATCCCAGCCTTCCTGTTTGTTCTCTACCGCGTCGGAGGAGAGACCGCTTCCGAGCCCTGCCGCTCCGCCAATCCGCCAACGTCATTGAAATAACGGAAAAAATCGCTGTTGGGCGATAGCACCATCGTGGTGCCAGGCTCGGCGAACGTCTCGCGGTAGGCTTCGAGCGAACGGAAGAACTCGAAAAATTCCGGGTCCTTGCCATAGGCCTCCCCAAGAATGCTGTTGCGCGTGGCGTCACCATTACCCCGCAACACCTGCGCTTCGCGCTCTGCTTCGGCAACGATCTCGACCTGTTGACGGTCGGCGGTGGCACGGATGCGGCGCGCGTTCTCCTCACCTTCCGCCCGCAACAAATTCGCTTCGCGTTCACGTTCGGTGCGCATGCGGTTATAGACGGTTTCCGACACCTCTGCGGGCAATTCCGAGCGGCCAATGCGTATATCGACCACTTCGATTCCGAAACCAGCAGTATCATTGGCGACAGTGTCGCGGATTTTTTCCATGATCGAGTTGCGTTTTTCCGACAACATGTCCTCAATCGCCTGCTGCGCAACCACCTCTTTAACCGTCGATGTCAGGATGTTGCCGAACCGGTTCTGGAAGGTGAGTTCGGTACGGACCGTTTGGAAGAACTTTAAGGGGTCGGTAATCCGGTACCGTGCAAAGGCGTCAACCAGAATACGTTTCTGGTCGTTCAATATCACCTCTTCCGCTTGGGGATCGACGCTGAGCACACGCTTTTCAAACTTCTGGGCGCTCTGCCAAGGCCATTTGAATTGGATACCCGGCTCCGATGCGGTGCGCTTCCACTGGCCGAACTGCAAGACCAACGCCTGTTCGGTTTCGCGAACCTGAAATATGGAAAGAAGCGCCGCAAAGCCGATCGCCACTATAAGAACGCCAGCTATGGCGAGTTTACCTTTTAGCATCATTGGTCTCCGGCGCTGGGTGCGCGATTACGGTTAAGCTCGTTCAACGGCAGGTACGGCACAACACCCTGCCCGCCACTGGCGCCTTCATCGATAATAACCTTGTTTGCACCCCTCAGAACGTCGCGCAATGTCTCGATATACAGACGGCGGCGGGTTACATCGGGGGATACAAGATAGGATTGATAGATCTCGGAGAATCGCGCGCCTTCACCTTGCGCCTCCTTGGTCACCCGCTCTTTATAGGCAGTGGCCTCCTCGATAACGCTGGCGGCCTCACCGCGGGCAGTGGGGACGATGCGGTTTTGATAGGCCTCGGCCACGTTCTGTAGCCGCTCCTTGTCCTGGCGCGCACGTTGCACATCGTTGAAGGCGTCGATGACCGGCGGCGGCGGGCTGGTCAGCTGCAACTGGATGCGTTCGATTCCAATACCGGCCCCATAGCCGTCGAGAACCTGCTGCAGCAGTAATTTAGTCTTGCCCTGCACCTGTTCACGCGCCGTGGTAATCAAATCGTCGAGCTTGGTTTGTCCGACAACCTCACGCATGGCGCTCTCGGCAACGAGCTTCACTGTGGCTTCCGGGTCGCGGATGTTGAACAGGTAATCGCCAGCATTGACGATGCGCCATTGCACCGTAAAATCGACATCGGCGATATTCTGATCGCCGGTCAGCATCAGGCTTTCACGCGGCACGTCGCGCACCCCGGTGCCGCGACCGCCAAGATCGCTGGAGTCTTGGAAGCCAACATTGACGCGATTAATAACGGTAACTTTTGGCGTCTGCACTTCACCGATCGGGCCAGGGAACCACCAGTGGAGACCTGACTCGGTTATGGTACCGTCCCAATCGCCAAACAATAACTGGACGCCTTGTTCGTCGGGAGCCACCTTATACACACCGCTAAACAACCAAAGTGCAACCGCTCCAGCTACTATCAACGCTACGAAACGCCCGCTGCCGAAGCCGCCGGGGAGGAAACGCTTAACCTTGTCCTGACTGCGGCGCAGCATCTCTTCGATGTTCGGGGGCGTACCCCCGCCGCTCGGCGGCCACTGACCTCGCGGTCCACCGCCGCCACTACCGCCACTACCGCCCCAGGGACCGCCGCCCCCGCCACCTTGATTATTCCAAGACATCAATTATTCCCCTGTTCCTTACTTCCTAGCGCGATTTTCGCTCCAATCGCGAGCCAATAGTGGTCACGTATCCGTGGGGCGAAACCAAAGCCTGAGCTTTTCAACGAGCCTCCCCCGGCTTATACCACATCAAAATCGCGCCTGCTGCGGCAAGCACAATTAATTTCACCACGATATTGTTCGTCAACCAGGAGATTACAACCATGGCGGCCATCGCCGAAGCCGATGTGCGTGCCGCGCTAGCGGGAATTACCGACCCTGGCACGGGCACAGACATCATCGCGCAGAATATGGTCAGCGGCCTGGTTATCAAGGACCGTAACGTGGGCTTTGCCATCGAAATCGACCCGTCCGACGGCGAGGCGATGGAACCCGTACGCCAGGCCGCCGAAGCCGCGGTGCGCGCCTTGCCAGGCGTATCTTCGGTGACCGCGGTTCTGACCGCCCATAATAGCGCCCCCACCACGCAGCGCGCGGCGCCATCCCCGCAAGCTCCGGCAAAGCGCGAGCTGGCGCCGGACGTGAAGTGGATCGTCGCCGTCGCCAGCGGCAAGGGCGGTGTCGGCAAATCGACAACGGCGGCAAATCTGGCGCTCGCCCTGGCCGGGCAAGGCTTGGCCATCGGCCTGCTCGACGCCGATATATATGGCCCCTCAATGCCCCGCATGTTGGGCATCAAGGGCAAACCACAGCCCTTGCCGGACAAGCGCATCGCGCCGATGGAAAATTACGGCATCAAGGCCATGTCGATCGGTTTTCTGGTCGATGAAGAAACCCCGATGATCTGGCGTGGACCGATGGTCATGGGCGCACTGGAACAAATGCTGCGCGATGTCGAGTGGGGTCCGTTGGATATATTGGTGGTCGACATGCCGCCGGGCACCGGCGATGCGCAACTCACCATGGCCCAGCGGGTGCCGCTGGCCGGCGCGGTCATCGTCTCGACGCCGCAAGACATTGCTCTGCTCGACGCCCGCAAGGGCCTCAACATGTTCCGCAAGGTCGATGTTCCCGTGCTCGGAATCGTCGAAAATATGAGCACATTTCTGTGCCCCAATTGCGGCCACCAGACCGACATATTCGGCCATGGCGGGGCGCGCGCAGAGGCCGAGCGGCTGGGCTGCGATTTTCTCGGCGAAATTCCCCTCGATATGGCGATCCGCGTAACATCGGATGAGGGCAAGCCAATCGTAATCGACCAGCCCGACAGCCCCTATGCCGAGGCATACCGGGCCATAGCTGCGGCGGTTGTCGCCAAACTCACCGGCGAACCGGCCCGCGCAGCGCCTCAAATCATCGTCGAATAGGGGTAATTTCGCCGATTCAAGCCGCTCGCGCAGAGTTGATCCGCCGTGCCATGGACGAGGCTTGCGAACGCCGGATTAGGATACCATTTTTACTATTGACGCAGCCTCGCTGCCCCAGCGTTGCTGTGCCGAGAAAGAACCGCCGGGCCAGCATCGTGCCTTGCCCCGCAGGCCGCCGGCCTTCTGCCCCCCACTTGGCCGGCAACGATGCAAATTTGGCTCGGCGGCGTCTTCTCCGAATCAGTGCAGATTCCGGCAGCGCCTAGGAAATACGGTCCAGGGTTACGAAACTGAACGCCGGTGTGCCGCCATCGGCCGCATGGTCCTCGCGCGACGTCTCGCGCCATTGGGCGCGGTCGAAGGTTGGAAAATGCACGTCGCCCTCGGCGTCGGTATGGATTTCCGTGAGATAAAGCCGATCGGCGTGGGGCAAAGCCGCCGCATAAATTTCGCCGCCACCGATCACCATCACTTCGTCCCCGCCCTGCAGCGCCGCAATCTCCAGGGCCTGGTCCAAATCGGCCGCGGTCTCGACACCTTCGGCTGTAAATCCGGCATTGCGGGAAACGACAATATTAAGTCGTCCCGGCAACGCTCTGCCGATCGATTCGAAGGTGCGCCGGCCCATGACGATGGGTTTGCCCATGGTGGTGGATTTAAAATACTTCAGGTCGGCCGAAATTCGCCACGGCAGATCGCCGTCGCGGCCAATAACACCGTTACGCGCCACCGCCGCAATGAGCGCGAGCCGCACCGACATGACAGCTAGACGGCCACTGCAGCCGGGATATGCGGATGAAAGCGGTAACCGTCGAGCTGGAAATCGTCGAACTCGAAACCGAAAATATCATCGACTTTGGCGTTGAGCGACAGTTGCGGCAACGGATAGGGCGTGCGCTGTAATTGCTCGTCAGCCTGCGCGATATGGTTGAGGTAGAGGTGGGTGTCGCCGAACGTATGCACGAACTCGCCAGGTTCGAGACCGGTCACCTGAGCCACCATCAAGGTCAAAAGCGCGTAGGAGGCAATGTTAAAAGGCACGCCCAAAAAGATGTCGGCGCTGCGCTGATACAGTTGGCACGACAGCCGGCCTTCGGCGACGTAGAACTGAAACAGACAATGGCACGGCGGCAACGCCATGTCGGAAACATCGGCGACGTTCCAGGCACTGACGATCAACCGCCGCGAGTCGGGATTCGAGCGGATTTGATCGATCAGGTTCGTGATCTGGTCGATATGGCCCCCCTCGGGGGTCGGCCATGAGCGCCACTGATAGCCGTAGATCGGTCCGAGATCGCCGTCGCTATCGGCCCATTCGTTCCAGATATTCACGCCGTTATCGTTCAAATAGGCGATGTTAGTGTCGCCCTTCAGGAACCACAACAACTCGTGGACGATCGATTTCAAATGCAGCCGTTTTGTCGTCAGCAAGGGAAACCCTTCCGACAGGTCGAACCGCATCTGAGCGCCGAACACGCTGCGCGTGCCCGTGCCGGTCCGGTCCTGCCGTTCGACACCAGTGGTGCGCACATGGCGCATCAAATCTAAATATTGTTGCATACTGGTCGGCTCAATAAATTTATCGGCGTGATTTTCGGCCCCAAATGGCCTCTCGGCACCTATGAGCCCGACACTATAACGGCGGACGAGTCGCAGAAACCTGTGGAAAACGCCGCCATCGGGGATAAATAGCGAACATCTTCCAAATTGCCCCGTTATTACCTATATATAGGGGGCCGGGTTCGCCCGGCTATGGTGATAAACGTTTTTCGCAATAAACGATGCGGACCCGGGGGCGGTACCCGGCGCCTCCACCAATTTTCCGGCCATATTGGTGCGGTCTTTGGGGGCGAAATAGGATCGACGCGCGCGTAAAGGTCTAACTTTCACTCGGCATGGTACCGTCGTTATCGGGCCACTACTATAGGTGCCAACGACAATGTTGAGCCCACCGCTGTTGCTGCCTAATACGCAGCGATAAGCGCGGTTCGGGGGGCACCGGGCAACAGAAGCCCCCCACTTTATAGGACGCCGGTGCAAATTATTTTGATGTTTCCCACATATTTTAGATCATTTCCGTTGACCTGCGCGGCGCACCACGCTTCCATCACCCGGCTATGATCGATAACTCTCTCAGATACGACCGCATGGTCGAGGACGCGTTGCGCGGTGTTGTGCGCCGCGCGCTCGAACACACGATCGAGCACGGGCTTCCCGGCGACCATCATTTCTACGTTACATTTCGAACTCAAGCCTCGGGGGTCGTCATGCCGGACTTCCTGCGGGCGCGTTATCCCGAAGAGATGACGATCATCCTGCAGCACCAATATTGGGATTTGAAAGTAAGCGTCATCGAATTCGGCGTTAACTTGAGCTTTGACAACCAAGTTGCCGAAATGACCATACCGTTCGCGGCGCTGACGTCATTCGTCGATCCTTCGGTCAAGTTCGGCCTGCAGTTTAATGCCGAAGACGCCAC
>JBLHHE010000070.1:0-7991 GCA_047616465.1 Alphaproteobacteria bacterium | reverse complement strand
GGCAAGGGCGAGGCGACCCAGGGCTGGGATTGGGTATCGATGGCGATGCGTTGCGAGAAGTCTGCGTTCAGTTTCATGGAGACCTCTTCTCCAGACATGCGGTCACTTACAGATAGGCCTTAGGACCACACTTTCCAGGGCGCCGCGCCGCCGTCCCACAGCGCTTCGAGCTGGTTCTTCTCGCGCAACGTATCCATCGGTTGCCAGAAACCGTCATGTTGATAGGCGGCCAATTCACCGGCCGCTGCCATATTTTGCAACGGGCCCTCTTCCCACACCGTGTCGTCGCCGGAGATCAGATCGAGGACGCTGGGCTCACAGACAAAAAAACCGCCATTGATCGAGCCGCCATCGCCGCGTGGTTTTTCGGTGAACCGGGCGACCTTGCCGTCGGCGATTTCGGCGGCGCCGAACCGGCCGGGCGGGCTGACGGCCGTCATCGTCGCGCGGGCGCCCTGGTCGCGGTGGTAGGCGAGGCTGGCGGCAATATCGATGTCGGCGACCCCGTCGCCATAGGTCAGGCAGAAGGGCCCGTCGTCGAGATAGCGTGCGATCCGCTTGATACGGCCGCCAGTCGCCGTATCGCCGCCGGTCTCGACCAATGTGACCCTCCACGGCTCGGCGGCGGTCGCGTGATAGCGGATATCGTTAGCCGCCAGATCGATGGTGACGTCGGCTGCGTGCAGCACATAGTTGGCGAAATATTCTTTGATCACATAGCCCTTGTATCCCAGGCACACGATGAACTCAGTGATGCCGTGATGGGCGTAGATCTTCATGATGTGCCAGAGTATCGGCCGGCCGCCGATTTCGACCATCGGCTTGGGCCGCACATCGGATTCTTCAGCAATGCGCGTGCCGCGTCCGCCCGCTAGAATGACCGCCTTCATACCCATCTAATGCCTGCCCCGCCCTTGCTCCGAGCCGATATATATCATTTGCCTTGTAGCAGGTGTAGCAGGTGCGCCAGATCCGGGACAACAGGACGATTTGGCAAAATCGGGCCAGGCAGCGCCATATTCTCGCGATTTATACGGTACCGTATTAATTTATCCCCATTTTCCCCGACCTTTTGGGTAAAAAGAGCTTTTAACCATATACGAAAACGTATATATACGAGCTTATGAGCACGCCCCTACGCATAATTCGCGAAAAACTAAACATCACCCAAACGGAATTAGCCAGCCTGATGGAGACCACCCAGGCCACCGTCTCGCGCATGGAGGCCGGCCAGTGGGAGCCCAACGCCTCGCAGGTGCAGGCCGTGCTGGCCAAATCGAACCAACTCGGCGTCGATTTATCGATCGATGACTTCGTGTTGCCGAAAGGGCTGCAGGCGCCGGCCAGTGGCGCCCGGCCGGATGAAGCCGCATCGAGCGATCTTCATTTCGATCACCGCCATCTCCTCGGCATCCAGGATCTGTCACCCGACGAAATCACTTTCCTGCTCGATTTGTCCAATACCTATGCCGAGCGCAACCGCACCGCCGACCGCAAGCTGTCGCTGCTCGCGGGTAAGACCGTAATCAATTTGTTTTTTGAAGAATCCACACGCACGCGCACCAGTTTCGAGCTGGCCGGCAAGCGTCTGGGCGCCGACGTCATCAATATCGCCGTGGCCTCGAGCTCGATCAAAAAAGGCGAGACGGTGATCGACACCGCGGTGACCCTGAACGCCATGCACGCCGACGCGCTGGTCGTGCGCCACCCCCATGCCGGCGCCGTGCAGCTATTGTCGGAGAAGGTCAATTGTTCGGTCATCAATGGCGGCGACGGCAGCCACGAACACCCAACCCAGGCGCTGCTCGACGCCCTGACGATCCGCCGCCGCAAGGGTCACTTGCAAGGTCTGTTGGTGGCGCTGTGCGGCGATGTCGCCCATAGCCGGGTGGCGCGTTCGAATATCTACCTGCTGCAAACCATGGGCGCGCGGGTGCGCGTCATCGCGCCGCCTACCCTCATACCGGCCGGCATGGAACGGCTGGGGGTCGAGGTGTTCCACGATATGCGCGCCGGGTTGGCCGATTGCGACATCGTCATGATGCTGCGCCTGCAGCGCGAGCGCATGGAAGGCTCGTTCGTGCCCTCAGTACACGAATATTTCCATTTCTACGGCCTCGACTACGAGAAACTGAGCCATGCCAAGCCCGACGCCTTGATCATGCATCCGGGTCCGATGAACCGCGGCGTCGAGATAGATTCCGCCGTTGCCGACGATATCGACCGCTCGGTCATCCACGAACAGGTCGAGATGGGGGTCGCCGTGCGCATGGCCTGCCTGGATGTGCTGACCCGCGTCGATCATCGGAACACGCCATGACCCCGCGCGTCGCCTATACCAATGCCAGGGTGATCGACCCGTTCTCGGGCCTCGACGCCTCCGCCTCCGACACGGGCGGCCTTATGACCGACGGCGAATCGATCGCCGCGATCGGCCCCGGTATATTCGCGGACGGCATCCCCGAGAGCGCCGTGCAGATCGATTGCCGCGGCGCCGTCCTCAGCCCCGGACTGGTCGATATCCGCGCCGATCTGTGCGAGCCGGGCGCCGAGCATAAGGAAGATTTGGAGAGTGGCAGCCGCGCCGCCGCGGCCGGCGGCGTCACCACGGTCGTCGCCCTGCCCAACACGGACCCGGTGATCGACGAGGTTTCAGTTTTGGAGTTTATCGCGAGGCGCGCCCGCGAGGTTAAGTTGATCAAGGTTTTCGCCCACGCCACCGTGACCCGGGGCGGCAACAGTGACGAGCTGGTCGAAATGGGGCTGCTCAAAGAGGCCGGCGCGATTACGTTCACAGACGGACGGCGAACCATCTCCAACGCCAAGGTGCTGTCGCGCGCGCTCAAATATGCCCAAGCCTATGACGGCATCATCATGCAACACCCGGAAGAGCCGGTACTGGCCCAAGGTGGGGTCATGCTATCGGGCGAGCTATCGACCCGCCTCGGCCTTCCCGGTATCCCGGCTGAGGCCGAAATCATCATGCTGCAGCGCGACCTCACACTGGTGGCGATGACCGGCGGCCGCTATCACGCATCGCATATTTCGACGGCGGCCTCGGTGCAAGCGATCGCCCGCGCAAAAGCCAGCGGGCTTAATGTTACCTGCGATACCGCCCCGCCCTACTTTGCCCTCAACGAGCTGGCCGTGGGCGAATACCGCACCTTCGCCAAACTGTCGCCGCCGCTGCGCCGCGAGGAAGACCGCCAGGCCATCGTCGCCGGGCTGGCGGACGGAACGATCGACTGCATCGCGTCCGATCACGCGCCCCAGGACCAGGATTCCAAACGCCTGCCGTTCGAACAGGCCGAATTCGGCGCCGTCGGGCTCGAGACCCTGCTGCAGCTGACGCTGGAACTGTGCCACAATGGCCATTTGAATTTGCCCGACGCCCTAGCCCGCGTTACCTGCCGGCCAGCAGATATTCTCGGCCTGCCGGTGGGGCGATTGACCGTCGGGGGCCCGGCCGATCTGGTGGTGTTCGATCCCGACCGCCCGCAACGCATCGAACCCTACACATTCGTCTCCAAGTCGAAAAACTCTCCCTTCGACGGCCGGTTGGTGCAGGGCCAGGTCTTGCGCACCGTGGTCGACGGCCGCACTATCTTCTCCGCAGCGGGTTAAACAGCAAGGGCTCAGACCGGACATGGAAGACGGCGCCAGCCCGATTTTTTTCTACTGGAGCATCGTTCAAGCGACGTTTAACTTTCCCGATTGGAAAAACGTCATCTATGGCTGGCAACTGTTCGCGCCGGCAATTGGCTTAGCCTATCTGCTCGGGTCCATTCCCTTCGGCCTGTTGATCACGCGCCTGGCGGGCGCCGGCGACATCCGCAAAATGGGCTCCGGCAATATCGGCGCCACCAACGTGTTGCGCACCGGTAAAAAGAGTTTGGCGGTGCTGACCCTGTTTCTCGACGGCGGCAAAGGGTTCGTCGCCGCCTGGGCAGGCTTCACCTATTTCGGCCCCGACGTTGCCTTCTTCACCGCCATTTTTGTGGTGCTCGGCCATATATTTCCCCTGTGGCTGAGGTTTCGCGGCGGCAAGGGCGTCGCGACCATGATCGGGGTTCTGCTCGGCCTGTCCTGGCTCGCCGCGATCGTGACCATCGCCGTTTGGCTCATCGTCGCGTTCACGTTCCGCTACTCGTCGCTGGCCGCCTTGGTCGCGGCCACATTGGCGCCCGTATTTGGCTATTTTCTCGCCGACCCTCAGATCGGCGCCATCGCGTTCTTTTTGGCGATATTCGTATGGGCCCGACACGCCAGCAATATCCGCCATCTGATCGCCGGCAGCGAAGGGCGGATTAACCTTGGGTCTTCGGGTAGCCGGTAAAGACTGTTTCAACGGTTACTTGGCATTACCCATAAGAAAACGGTAGAGTTTTCCTATGGGTAAACTTACTCTTGGTAGAGCCACTCAAAGGGGTGGTCTTTTAGTCGGGCTGTTGCTGTTGTCGGCCTGTGTCGCGCCGACATCGAACCTGCCCACCGCGAACCCCGCCGAACTGCAAGTCGAAGCCGAGAAACAATTGGCCCTTTCCATGCGCCAACGCGACCGGTACGCACAACGCCTGGGACAAATCGGCGTCCCAATTCTTGCCGCCAACACCGAACAGTGCGGCGACACCAACACCGAACAGTGCGGCGACAACATAAAGAGCAGGGCCGGTGCTCAATTCCTCAAAGTACGCCGTGCACCGCTCGGTGATTCCATCTGACGGTTAAACTGGGTCGCTGAACATGAGTGTCGAGCAAAATGCGTCGGTAGTTATTGAGTTTCTCGCGAACCGGGAACGGGACAAGAGCGGAAGTGCATATGTCCGTGGCAAAAGTCTGGAAGAAGGCACCGGTCTTAGTCCGGCGGACATTAACGATGCCGTTGATGTCTTAGTCGAATCAGGTCTGGCCGATTGGCGACAATGGCTCGGGACGGCTCCATATCGCTTCGGTGAAGTTAGCATAACAGCACGCGGCCGATACGAACACGAACGCGCAGCAAGCGCGAGAACTGCCGCCGATCGTGCAGAAGGTGCAGGAACTGCCACCGGTATTGCGACCGAGACTCCCGCCGTGATGATGGAAGCTCTTCGCGCACCTTCGCCTGTTGGATCGCCCTACGGTTTTACCGATGAAGATTGGGAGACCGTATCGGAAAGAAAATCAGACAAAGAGCACCTTTACGTTGTTCTCGGGTATCAGTTTGAATCTGACCACTATGACTCCGATAAACTCAAGCAGAACGTCCAGGTGATGTTTGAAGGAGCAGTCAGCGAATATTGCACCCTAGCTGCGGCGCTTCCGATTGAATTATCTTTTCAGCCACTTGAGGCCGGATATGGCGAACACCTATTCAATGAAATCGCGCGTGACATCATTGGGTCTGATATCGCCGTCTTCGAAACATCTGATTTAAATCCCAATGTCATGGTGGAAATGGGCGTTGCCCTCACATGGGATGTCCGAGTTCTGCCGATAAAACGGACAGGCCGTCCGAAACCCCCTTCTGATATTTCCGGCCAAACTTATGCGGACTATGAAGATAGCGCCCTAACCTTCACCGACAAGGATCATCAACGCAAACTGGTTCGAATGGTAGAGAGGGCGGCCCGGAAGAAAGGCGCGCGTAGCGGAACGTCCCAGTAACGATGGCGAGCATGAGTACCGGTAGAAGTAGTTCAGGTATGACCAAGGGTACTTAACGCCCCATCCCGTAATTAAGGGGGCTGTACTTACCGTCAGTGCGCGGTTCCCGCGCTTTCGTCCCTCGCCGCCACCTAGCAAACAATATTACCGCGCATCGGCGCTAGAAATTCACCCGATCACTTGTCCAGATTGACCAATCGCCACCGCCCGGCCAGGATCGCGGCCATGGCAAGCACAGAAATCACCGGCGACGAGCGCCGCGACCGGCTGCGGCTGTTCCGCTCCGAGAATGTCGGGCCGGTGACCTATCGCCAATTGCTCGGTCATTACGGGTCGGCGGGCGCCGCGCTCGACGCGTTGCCGGCGCTCACCCAGCGCAGCGGCCGCCGCGCTATAAAAATCTTCCCCGCCGATGCGGCGCAGGGCGAAATCGAGGCCCTCGATCGCCTCGGCGCGCGACTTTTGACCGTCGGCGAAGCCGCCTACCCGGCCGCCCTGGCGGCGATCGACGATGCCCCGCCGGTGCTCACCGTGCGCGGCGATGCGAAACTGTTGCAGCGGCCGTGCGTGGCCATCGTCGGGGCGCGCAACGCGTCGACCAACGGACGCAATCTGGCGCAACGGCTAGCCGCCGATCTGTGCGACAGCGCAGAGGACACGGCCTATACCATCGTCTCCGGTCTGGCCCGCGGCATCGATGGGGCCGCCCATCGGGGCGCGCTCGACGCCGGCGGTTCGACGGTCGCGGTGATGTCCGGCGGGGTCGATGTGATCTACCCGCCCGAACATGAAGCGCTCTATGCGGACATCTGCGCGGCCGGCGCCTTGGTCAGCGAACTGCCCCCGGGCCTGCGCCCGCAAGCGGCGCACTTTCCCCGGCGCAACCGGATCATATCCGGATTGAGCTTGGGCGTCGTGGTGGTCGAAGCGGCGACCCGTTCGGGTTCGCTGATCACGGCGCGGATGGCCCTCGAGCAAGGCCGCGAAGTGTTCGCCGTCCCCGGCTCGCCGCTTGATCCGCGCAGCCGCGGCGCCAACCGGCTGATCCGCGACGGCGCTATTTTGACCGAAACCGTCGCAGACATTCGCGACAGTCTAGCGCCGATGCTTTCGGCGCCGCCACGCCCGCAAGCCCCCCGCCCACCTTGTTCGATGGTCTCTCGGACAATGAAGGCGATGGCCTCGATTCCGCCCGTAGCGCTGTCGCCGCCTGTTTGTCACCGACGCCTGTGACAGTTGACGAAATCGTTCGGCAGTGCCAAGTAACCGCCCCTGTGGTTCATACGGTGCTGCTGGAAATGGAGCTGGCCGGCCTGATCGAACGCCAACCCGGCAATCGGATTGCCGCCATTTAAGAATTTGTTAAGCAATACGGTTTCCATTGAAGCAGATCTACGGGCGATAAATATCCTATGCATGTAGTGGTCGTTGAGTCGCCGTCTAAGGCGAAAACAATAAATAAATACCTTGGCGGCGAGTACACTGTGCTCGCTTCCTATGGTCATGTCCGCGACCTGCCGGCCAAGAACGGATCGGTTCAGCCGGAAGAAGATTTTTCGATGGCCTGGGAGGTCGCCGAGAAATCTGAAAAGCAGATCAAGGAAATCGTCAGGGCCCTGAAAGGCGCCGAGACGCTCTATCTCGCCACCGATCCCGATCGCGAAGGCGAGGCGATCTCGTGGCATATCGAACAAATTCTGCGCGAACGCGGCCTGCTCGACAAAATCGATGTGAAGCGGGTTGTCTTCAACGAAATCACCGAGGGCGCAATCAAGGACGCCTTCGTCCATCCCCGCGAACTGAACACCGAACTGGTCGATGCCTATCTGGCCCGGCGCGCGCTCGATTACCTTGTCGGCTTTACCCTGTCGCCGGTGCTGTGGCGCAAACTGCCCGGCTCGCGCTCGGCCGGCCGCGTTCAGTCGGTCGCCTTGCGATTGATCTGCGAGCGCGAAGCCGAAATCGAAATCTTCAAGCCGCGCGAATATTGGTCGGTCGACGCGATACTGGAAAGCCCGCGCAACGAAACTTTCACGGCCCACCTCACCCATCTCAACGGTCAAAAGCTCGACCGCTACGATCTGGGTGACGAAGCCGCGGCGCGCGCCGCCCATGACGCCATCGCCGCGCAGCAGCTTAAGATCGCAAACGTCGAGAAGAAGCGCACCAAGCGCAATCCGCAGCCGCCCTTCACGACATCGACCCTGCAGCAGGAAGCGTCGCGCAAGCTGAGTTTCGGCACGACCCACACCATGCGGGTCGCACAAAGCCTGTACGAGGGCACCGACATTGGCGGCGAGACCGTCGGCCTGATCTCCTATATGCGTACCGACAGCGTCACCCTG